>CAZADC010000454.1:0-3089 GCA_964483755.1 uncultured Planctomycetaceae bacterium
CATCTGGAGAGGCAGTAGGGTCGACTGCGCCTGCATCAAGGGGCGCCGCACGCGCTATTTCTGCTTGGCGTACTTCACCGAACAGCCGTAGGGCGGCGCCTCGTCGGTCTTTACCGGCCGGTCCACCAGCAGGTCCGCCAGGGCCTCGTCCACGTAGTTCCGCGGGTTGTCCGACGAGCCGCGCGGGTCGTCGTCGATCCCGCCCCCGTAGACGATCTCGCCGCTCTCGTCGATGACGAACATGTGCGGCGTCGTCTTGGCGCCGTATGCCCGTCCGACGGTCCCGTCGCGGTCGATCAGCACGGGGAACGTCATCTGCCATTTCTCGTGCCACTGCTTCGTGGCTTCCGGCGTCATGTGGTGCGTGCTGTTGACCGCCAGCCAGACGACGTCCCGGTCCTTGTACTTCGCGGCCAGGTCGGCCATCGTGCTCCGCTTCTCGTGGTGGCGCTTGATGAACGGACACTCGGGGTTGAACCACTCCAGCACGACAACCTTCCCGTGGTAATCGCTCAGGGAGTGCTTCTCGCCCGCCTGGTCGGTCAGCGTGAACGCCGGGGCTGGCGGGTTGAGGCGCTTCGTCCATTTCGCGAACAGCTCCCTGTTCGCCGGCTTCGCCTCGCCGCCGGCGGGGATCGTCAGCGACAGCTCGGCCGAGCCGGGAATGCACTTGTCCTTGCACGCGAGCCAGCTCACCTTGGTGTGAAACTCGGCCTCTTTGAGCTTCGCGCCGGCCTTGCTCGTGACCTCGGCGATCAGCAGCACCTCGTCCTCGTAGCCGTAACCGGTCACGTCGCCCGGCTGGGTGAAGGTGATCGGCTCCGGCCAGCGGAGCGGTCCGACCTCGAAGCCCTCGGGGGCTTCGAACTCCACCTTCGTCGCCAGTCCGGCGTCGCCGGGGTTCTTCCAGTAAACGTGCCAGCCCTTCTCCATTTTCAGGTGGACGCCGAGGTGGAAGGGCTCGCCGGGCGTGAGCTGCTCGACGTCAGCGATCAGCGCCGCATGGACGAGCTTTTTCTGATTCTCGGGCCGGACAGCCGCCGCCTCGACCGCCGCCACCGCGACGAGGGGGCCCGTCGATATGAGGATCGTCACAGCCGTCAGCAGTGTTGCAATGCGATACATTGTTCCGCCTCCTGCCCGTATGGGCACTGGGTTTCCTTGCACGGCATTCTAGCGCTGCGAACCTGAAAACATCGCAATCGGGCCTTCCGGGTGTCGCCCTTTCAGGGCTCCGTACCGTATGCCGACGCGCCCCAGGGCTGCGGCCTTCGGCCTTGCCCTGGGCTGTGTCATCCCGGCCTTTCAGGCCTGGCCAGGGCGCTGGGCTTGCTCCGCGCGCAACCGGAACATGGTGGTGAGGATGTCGGGGAGATCGAGCAGGCGTTCGACGAAGCCCCGTTTCCGGCGCAACCGGGACAGCGCCGGTTGCGCGCCCTGCGAGCTGCGGCCTTCGGCCTTGCCCTGGGCTGTGTCATTCCGGCCTTTCGGGCCTGGGCCGGGTGCTGGGCTCGTTCCCTGCGCAACCGGAACAGCGCCGGTTGCGCGCTCTACGGGCGGGGGCGCAGACCGCGGGGGCTCCTCAAGACCCGGAGGCCGAACTTTCCGGAACCTTTCCGCCGATAGAGCGTCATAGACCCGTGAGCAAGCCGAACGCCCTTCAACCGGAAAGGAACCTGCCATGAGACGCACCATGCTTCTTGTCCTGCTGGCGGCCGTCGCTGCGGCCCCGTCGGCGGCGACGGCCCGGATCAAGCTCGCCGCGCTGCCCGAGCGCGAGCGGGTCGAGATCCGCCTGGACAACGTGAGCGCCACGCTCGTCGAGGAGGAACGGATCGTTCCGCTGCTGAAATCGACGGCCGAGCGGGGCAACAACCGGATCGACTTCAGCTGGTCCAACACGCAGATCGACAAGAACACGATCCTGTTCCGCCCGATCGAGATCCGCGAGGGCGACGAGTTCCGCCCGATCCGCGAGGTGAACGGGCAGGCGGAGGTCGCCGTGATCAACGTCTCCTACCCGCCGAACGAGAACGCGCTGGTGTGGGAGGTGTACGCGGCCCAGGCGTGCGCGGTGAAGGTCCGCGTGAGCTACCTGATCTCCAACCTCACGCGCTCGTTCGCCTACCGCGCGCTGTCCGATCGCGCGGAGAAGTCGCTGACGCTGCGGAACTACATCTACGTCCGCAACTACTCCGGCGAGGAGTACGGCAAGACCGGCGTCTACGCCGGGTTCGGCCCGCACTTCCTCAAGCCGGTCGAGCAGCAGACGGACATCAAGATGCTGCTGCACACCTTCCGCGACGTGCCGATCCGCAAGACCTACACCTTCGACTGGTACACCCACGGACCGCTCAACCCCGACAAACCCTTCGCGTCGAAGGTGCTCATGCACTACGAGCTGACCAACGACGAGGAGCACAAGATGGGCGCCTTCCCGCTCCAGCCGGGAAAGGTCCGCATCTTCATCCAGGACGCTCGCGGGGGCGAGGCGTTCCTCGGCGAGGACTGGGCCGCCCTCACCCCGCTGGACGACAAGATGCGCCTTTACCTCGGCGAAGCACGGGACGTCGTCTGCACCCGGATCGTGCAGGACAACAAGCGACACAAGGTCCGCGGCAACCTGTTCGACCAGGAAGTCTGGATCAAGTACGAGGTGGAGAACTTCAAGGACCAGCCCGCTGCGCTCGACATCGTCGAGCAGATCAACCGCGTCGCCCGGCAGTACGGCGCGAATCCCCACGGCGACGCCGAGTGGGTCCTCCACGACGACACCTCCGAGGGAATCGACTTCACCTACGAGTACGGCGGCGCCACGCCCGTCCTGCACGTCGATCTCCCGGCCCGGCCGGAAGACCCCGACGAGAAGGTCGCCAAGCAGACGTTCGTCTTCCACTTCACGATCAAGAACCTCTGGTAACGGCCGGGAGAGACCGCCATGAAACGCACGATACTGATCATTGCCGTCGCGATGACCGCGCTGGGCGTCCTTTCGCCCCCGGTCGTCGCGAAGAACGTGGATCTGGTGACGCTTCCGCGTCGCGACACGGTCCAGCTGACCATCTACAACTCCGAGGACCTGACGCTGG
>CAZADC010000455.1:0-3089 GCA_964483755.1 uncultured Planctomycetaceae bacterium
CTCGGACTTCAGGTCCCCGTTGTCGAAGTAGAGCTTCTCGACGCCGTCCTTGACGTCGCCGGCGAAGTGCGCTTCCTGCATCAGCTTCCCGTCGCGCGAGTAGTACCGCAGCACGCCGTCCCGTCGGTCGTGGCGGTATTCCACGACGAACTGGAGCTGTCCGCCGTCGTAGTACCGCTTCGCCACGCCGTGGACCTCGTCGTCCATGACGGGGATGACGGCCTCGGGCTCGCCGGATTCGTAGTAGCTTCGCACCGTGCCGTCGACCTTGCCGAGCCGGTAGGGCGTCGCCTCCTTGAGCCGCCCGTTGCGGAAGTAGATCTTCTGCACGCCGTGACGGGCGCCGTTGAGAAAGCGCGCCACCACGCGAGGTCGGGTCTGCTCCTCGTCGTACCAGGAGCGGCGGACGACGACGCCCGACGGGCGGGTGGTTGTCGGCTGCGTTGCCGACGCCCGCGTCGTCGCCGGTCGGCTGGTCGGCGCGGAGGCGGATTCGTCCGCGACGCTCGGCGCCGCCGCAACCAGCGCGCACAAGACTGCGGCGAGCGCGGGCTGCCGGGATGTCCATTGCAGTTTCACGAATCCGTCATCCTAGTCCACTGGAGCATGCCGGGCAAGGTTCACTGCCCGAATGCGGCGGCCGGGAGCGGCCTGCGGTCCCACCTTCAACACGGGCGCACGGGAGAGGTTTTCCGCCGGACGCAGGATTTTCCGGATCGGACCGGTCGGGGGGATGCGGCCTGGTGAGCGGGGTCGCGGCTACCCGTTCGTCCGCGAGACGAACCGGCGGAGCTCGCGCTCGACGCGATCCGGGTCGTCTGCGCTGCGGATGACCAGGCGGCGCAGCTTTTCGAAGGAGGTGCGGTCCATCCCGGTGATGCGGATGCCGATCTCGCCGTCGTCACGGCGGACGACCTCGCCGTTGCACATGATCCAGTCGCCTTCGCCGTCCGACGGGGCGCTGCGCAGCGTGACGTGGACCACCTCATCGAGCCGCAGCCGGGAGGCGAGCTTCAGGCACATCCCGTGGAGGCTCAGGTCGGTGACCGTGGCGTCGCTGATGCCGCCGGCGTGCTTGACCACGGCGGGAAGGGCGACACGCACGCGACAGAAATCCCGCAGGTCCATGCTGGTGTTGAATTCGCTCATGACGTCCTCTCGACGAGTGGGACCGTTGCTCTTATCGGCGCGATCCGGCCGCACGTTGACCGGCGAGGCGAATGGCGGCCAACCACTGCTCAGTTACAGGGAGGCGCTCAATGCCGTGGACGCCCGGTCGCAGCGCCGTAAGACGTTGGTGCGGATGCGATGAGTCAGCGGGCGCAGCTCGTCCCCCTCAACTCGACGGGACGTTCGCGGCAGGCGTCGTCGGCCTCGCATGATGCAATAACTGTATTTTCTGCTTGACTTTGCATAGATGTTGTGAGTAAGATATTTGGTGTCGGTGCCGGCTTCCGGCGGCTGGGGTCAGCCGGGGGACCATGCAGACACACCGACGTCATCACGGGTCAAGAAGGGGTCGGGTCACCAACCGGAAACGGAGCGAGAAATGGCCTTGTCCTTAAGGGAAGGGATTCTGTGCGCCGGGAAGCTGCCGAGGGATGACCATCTTATCATGGGGCGTGCGGAGCTGCTCTCGACGGAGGATCGCGACCTGATCGAAGCCGTCATGATCCATGGGCAGAGCACCGACGCGCTGGCGGGCCTGATGGGGGTCTCGGGACGCACGATCCGCCGTCGGGTCGAGCGACTGGTGCGTCATCTGGCCAGCCGTGAGTTCCTCCAGGCCGCCCGGGCACTGCCGTATCTTGCGGAGGATGACGCCCGGCTTGCCCGCCTGGCGTTCTGCCAGCAGCGGTCCCAGCGATGGCTGGCGCGACACCTCAACATGACGTCCCACTGCCTCCGACGGCGTCTCGATCAACTCGCGGCGCGGATCGAGACACTCCACAAGGTCATGAGCCGACAGCGCCGCGAAACCGCCTGAATCCGGCCCCGTTCTGCGGGGTACGTTGTCGGCTCGGGGGCTCAACATGCACGCCGTCATTGCAGGCGGCACACGGCGCCCCGGTGGATCGATGCCCCGCCATCCACGTGCTTCCGGACGGATCGAGGATTGCATGCCCCGCACTACACCATCGGCCCCCCGCCCACGCGCAGACCAGAGACCCGACGCCCGGCCCGAGTGGCGCGTGACCGTTGACGCGTCAACGAGCGTTTCGCCGCCGTGTCGCGGGGACGCGTTGCGGGTTGCCGAGATGTTCGGCCTGGGCGGGTCGAGCGAACGGACGCTCCACGCCGGGCTGCACGTGGAGCTCGGGCGGGGCGAGATCACCGTCGTGACCGGTCCGTCCGGCGGCGGCAAGAGCGTCCTCCTGCGGTGCATCCGAAGGCATGTCCGCGGCGCGATCGCCCTGCGTCCGGACGGCCTCGCCCGCAGCCGGCGGCGGGCGGTGGACCTGGTCGGCACCGCGTCCGGACCGTCACGCCTGCCGCTCCGGCGCCGTCTGGAGATTCTCTCGCGCTGCGGGCTCGCGGAGGCGGCGGCGCTGGTGACGCCGGCGGATCGCCTGTCCGGCGGGCAGCTCTATCGTCTCGCCCTGGCCGACGCGTTCTGCCGTGCGATAGCGGCGGGGCGCCCGCAGCTCGTCGTCGCCGACGAGTTCGCGGCCGTGCTGGACGACGCGACCACTGCCGTGCTGTGTCGGCGGGTGCGTAAGCTCATCCGCTCGTCGGAAGGGATGCTGTCGCTTGTCGCGGCGACCCCCCGATCCGAGGCGGTGCGCCTGCTGCGACCGGACCGTGTCATCGTCAAGCCGCTCGGCGCGCCGGCGCGGATCCTGACGCCGGAGATCGCCGCGTCCGCCGCCCCGCCGGGCGATTCGCACGATCCGACCCGGCCCGATTGCTGGCGGATCGGGCGGGGGAGCATCGCCGACTACCGGGCGCTTGAGCGCTTCCACTACGTTGCCGGACCGCCCGCCTGCCACAAGCGCGTCTACGTCATCCGTCCGCCGGACGCCGGGCCGCTGAGCGGAACACCCGAGCTCGCCGGGGTGTGCGTCGTCTCGCCGCCGCTGCTCAACTGC
>CAZADC010000456.1:0-3051 GCA_964483755.1 uncultured Planctomycetaceae bacterium
GAGCAGGACCACGGCCGCTACGCCGATCGCAGTCGCGAGCATGATCAGCGCCGTGCCGCCGAAGATCAGGTCGATGCCGACGTTGTTGAATCCGGCGTCGCGGAGGGCGCGGAGGCAGGCGGCCGCCTCGTCCGCAGAATGCATCCGCCCGAGCAGGCGCAGCTCGGCGTCGTCGAAGGACTGCACGCCGAGGCTGACGCGATTGACGCCGGCGTGCGCCAGGGCTTCGAGACGAGCCCGGTCGAGCGTGCCGGGGTTCGCCTCGACGCTGAACTCGGTGCCCGGTCCGATCCAGGGCGCGACGGCGCGGAGCAGCCCGGCGAGGACGTCCGGCGCGAGGGCGGTCGGCGTCCCCCCGCCGAGGAAGACCGAGCCGACCGGGCGGCGGAGACGCGGGGCGGCGCGCTGCAGCTCGACGTTCACACCCCGCAGCCAGCGGCGCTGACCGGCGGCGTCGCCGACGACGGAGTAGAAGTCGCAGTAGCGGCATTTCGCGGCACAGAAGGGCACGTGGACGTAGAGCGCGCGGGCCGTCGCGTCGTGGTCCGTCGCCGCTGCGCGCCCGGCGGCGGACCAAAGTTTCGCCTGTTTTTGCTTGCAGCGTTTCGAGGCGGTCATAGAATCTGGATTGTAACACGGTCCGCGCTTCGTTTCCGTTTCGCCGCTGTTCGCGGCAACAACGAGCCAGGGAAGGATCTATGGACGTCAAGCTGGTGATGTTCAAGTCTGACGGGACCCGCAAGGATTTTCCGGTGACCCGACCGATGAGCGTGATCGGCCGGGCCGAGGAATGCGATCTTCGCGTGCCGCTGCTGAACGTTTCGCGGCGTCATTGCGAAGTCCACCTCGGTGACGACGCTGTCAGCGTCAAGGATCTCGGCTCGTCCAACGGGACGTACGTCAACAACAAGCGGGTCAACCAGGCCGAGCTGAGCGCAGGCGACCGGCTGGTGATCGGCCCGGTGGTGTTCACGGTGCAGGTCGACGGCGAGCCGGCGGAGATTCAGCCCGTCAAGACCCGCGGACAGCGGATGGCCGAACGCGGCGAGGGCGGCGTGGAGGAGGTCGTCGATCTCGACGCCGAGGTGTCGCAGGCGGCCGCGTCCCAGCCCGCCGAGGAGTCGGCCGGGCCGATCGAGCTCGACATGGGCGACAGCGAAATCCCGGCGCAGGAGGGCGCCGCCGGGCAGAGCGAAGAGCAGGACGAAGCCGTTCCGCTCGACCTCGCGCAAGGCTCGGACGAGGAAGAGGAGGACGTGGACGTGATCGCGGCCCTCGAGGCGCTCGCCAACGAGGAAGACGACAAGGACGACGAGGAAGAAGAGAAGGCCTGACCTTCCGGAGTACGGATAGTCCTGCACCGGGTCGCGGCTGACGAAAGGAGCGCCGCGGCCCGCTTCTTATGGGAACGTTTCGGTGATCGCAGAGGCACACCTGATTCGACACGGCCCTCGACGTGCGCGGACTTCAGGGCGCGATGTGCAACGGGATGTGCAACGGGATGTGCAACGGGATGTGCAACGGGGAGAAGCCTCCTGGTCGCGCCGACCTCCCCGATGCGCGAACGCCGACCCCGACGGGGTCGCCCGCCGGGGCCGGGACGCCTGAACTCATTGGATTGTCGGTCGCCGGGATGAGCCGCGATCAGCGGCGCCTGCGCCGCAGCGCCGCGATGCCGCCCATCGCGAGCAGCGCGAGCGTCGTCGGCTCGGGCAGCGCCTCGATGGCGTCCACGTTGGCGTCGAAGTTCCAGTTGCCCGGCGTCTCGAGGTCATGCAGACCGATCATCACGTCGTTGGGGCGGTCCCAGAGATGCCCGCCGTGGAACAGGTACTGGGCGGGGTTCTGGAAGTCCCAGAAGATGATCTCGCCGCCGTCGATGATGCCGTTGATCGGACGCAGACTGAAGAGGATGGCGTCGAGGCCGGGATCGATCAGCCCGGGGTTGACGTCGTCCCAGGTCATCATCGCGTCGAGGTCGAACTTCTCTTCCTGCTCGGGGGTGAACTCCTCTCCGAACAGTCCCTGCACGACCGCGGACAGGGCGGCCTCGCTGATCCAGGGCGCGCTCTGCTGCGTGACCGGGTTGTAGGCCCAGACGGAGACGCGCGTTCCGCCGACCGGGTCAACGGGGTCGCCGACCAGCGAATACCGCGTGCTGTCGTCGTACTGCGGGCCGTCCAGCCCGCCGGTCAGACCATCGTTGATCGGGTCTTCCTCGTTCTCGTCAACGGGGCCCCAGACCTCCAGCCCGTCCACGTCGAACGGGTCAACCACGCCTCCGGCGTGCTGGTCGACCTGCGCGGGGACCGCCCACACGCCGCTCACCCCGCCGGCCCAGGTCGGGTCCTCGTAATAGATGCTCTCCGGACCGGTCGCGTGCAGCGGCTGGCACTCATTCTGCTCGATGGAGAACGCCAGCGGCACCTCGTCCGCCACGACGTCCCAGAACAGGGCGTCGCGACGGTTGGCCAGCGCGTCCACCTGCCCGTCGCCGTCATTCGGCCGGCTTCCGCTGTAGTCGAACGTGTCGCCGATGCCGCCCGTCCCGTCCCAGGCGAGATTCTGCTCCGGGTCGCCTACGGCCTGATCGTCCATGTCGGTGTTGTGGGAGTACTCCTTGCCCGGGAAGAAGACCGGGTCGATCGCGCCCGCCGAGGGGCTGATCGGGTTCGCGCCGCCGGCCGAGGTGTAAGGCCCGGCGGACGCCGTCGCGACAACCGCGACGATCACACCCAAACAGGCGGCGCTGCGAATGCTGCACAGAGGTGCATTCTTCATAGCATCACTCCTTTCCTCCCGACGTACGGATTCTGCCGAGGCGCCGCAGGACCAAAGCCCTCCCGCCCGGCGCGTTCGACGTTCTGCACCTGTCGCTCCGGACATGATCTCGCCCGGCCTGTCTGCCGGGCAATCCAGCTTCGAGTATACTGCGGAATCCCGATGCGCCAAGCGCCCGGTTGACATTTAATCAAAGCAAAACAATGGGCCGGGGAAGGCGAACGTGCCCGCCGCTTTCCCTGATCGTCTCTACAGCGGAAACGCCGCCGG
>CAZADC010000457.1:0-3050 GCA_964483755.1 uncultured Planctomycetaceae bacterium
CGTCGCCCGACTACGGTCGGCCCGACCCGTGCTCGTCCGCGCCGCCTTTCATGAAGCCTTCCATGAGCTTGCCGGCCGCGTCGCCGGCCTGCGTGGCGGCGCTGCCGGTGAGGCGTTCGGCGACGCCGCCGGTCATCTCCGTCAGCGAGCCGACCTTGCCCTGCAGGTCGCCCAGCGCAGGCAGGGGCACCTTCCCCTCGGCCTGCTCGAGGACGGCCTGGAGGATCGCGGGCATGAGACGGCTGATGAGTTCGCCGATCACCACGCCGTCGGGGTCGTCGCTGGAGACGTCGTCGAGCTCGATGGTCGGCACCTTGACGACGATCGGCTCGCCCCCGTGCAGGTCGGACAGCAGGTGAAACGTCGCCGTGACGTTCGAGATGACGACCTTGTCGACCTTGACCTTCTTTCCCTCGCTCGCCTCGGCCGGTCGGTCGGACTGGAACCGTTTGAGGTTCTCGATGACCTTCCCGATGTTGCTGCCGAGCGTCTTGCGCTCGATGTTCATGTCCAGCCCGTCGAGGCGGAACCGGCGGACGACGATCGTGTCGCTGAACAGGCTGCCCGTGTCCACGGCGAGGTCGAACGTGCCGGTCTTCAGCAGGTGCGGGGAGTCGAAGCCCTCGGGGTTGCCCGCACGGAACCCCTTCATGACAACGGTCCCGTCGAACAGCCCGACGTCCATCTCGTCGACGGAGGTGTCGACGACCAGCGCGTAGGCCGAGCCCTTCTCCACGCCGCTCTTCGCGATGGAGTCGATCATGACCACGAAGACCACGCCGGCGATGACCGCCAGCAGGACGAGCACGAGAATCAGTCGGATCAGCAGCTTCATGGTTGCGAGCTCCTTTCCGCGTCGAGAAGAAATTATAGACCGCGGCGCCGCCGCGACACAATGGCCGCCCGGAGACGGACGGCAAGGGCTTTGCCGCACGCTCGGCCATGGGTCCGTCTCGCTGTCCGCCAGAAACTTCCGCTGCGTTCCGGTCCGAATGCGCCTGCGCCTGGTTCAATGAGAGCATCGATTCCAGTGTCCCCCTATCAAAAGGAACGGTCTTATGGTGCTGCAGAGCAGTTGGACGTGGACGACGATCCTGGCGGCGTGCGTAGCGTGGGCGATTCTGGCGGGCGCGTGCTCGGCCGCCGAGGGCGTGCCCGGGCTGGGCGCCGTCGGCAAGGCGACCCCCGCGACGGAGCGTCCCGTGACGGACGAGCAGTACCCCGCCGACGTCGAGGGCACCCGCTTGGGCGACTGGGGACACTTCCTCAGCTATCAGCCGCGGTTCTACCTGAACAACCCGGACGGCAAGGACTTCACCGTCACCGTCCACCAGATGATGTGGGGCATGCGGAGCTGGAACAAGGACGAGACGCGCCCGCTGCGCCTCGTCGGGCCGGACGGGAAGGTGATTGTCGAGGGCGCCCAGCCGCTGACCGACGCCGAGTGGACCTGCGAAGTGACCGACGCCGCAAAGGGCGTGTACGAGCTGGCCTGCCAGGGGAACGTCTGGGTGTCGAGTTCGCTCGAGCAGTCGGTCGCCTGGACCGGCGAGCCGGGCGTGCACATCCGCGACTACAAGCACAAGCCGAAACGCCCGTATTACGAGAAGCGCGGACAGCTCGTCTTCCAGGCGTCCGTGCCGCGGCGGTGGTGGTTCTACGTGCCCAGGGGCGTGACGAAGTTCACCTGCCGCGCCATGCGGGCCGACACCTGCATGAGCCAGCGCGAGGACTGGGGGTTCTTCGTCGTCACGCCGCGCGGGCAGCGCATCCGCGCCCTGTGGGGCCAGCCGCCGCACACGCCGGGCAAGGAATACCACCAGATCATGACGTCCGAGGTCGAGGTCGAGCCGGGCGCCGGCGGGCGGTTCTGGTCGCTCGAAGTGCACCTCGGCGACAGCCATAACTACTCGAACATCAACTTCTCCCTCGACGGCGTGCCGCCCTACCTGGCGCGAAGCCCCGAGGAATGGTTCAACGCCGAGACGGGCAAGGTCCCGGACATCGACCCGTACGACGATACGCCGTTCATCCAGTCCGCCCGCATCGAAGAGGTATTGAAGGAGAAGTGGCCGAATCTTCAGCACTTCTCGCCCTGTCCGTCGCTCGGCGACCCGGACGGCGTCGAGATCATCGGCGACGCCACCTTCGCCCTGTGGAATCCGCAAGGACGCAAGCTCAACTTCCGCATCGGCACCTACCTGCCCCGCGTTCCGCGAATGACCTCGCACGTGAAGATCGTCGGCCCGAAGGACAAGGTCGTGCTGGAGGAGGACCTGGCGATGACCCACGTGCACGGCGAGCACGGGCAGCCCAACCGCACGCTGGAGACGGGCAAGGGCGTCTCGCGCGTTCACGTGACCGAGTCCGAGCGGTTCCTGGCGTTTACCTATCCCGCGACGCCGCTGGTGCTGCTCGGCGAGCCGACCACCGACGGCTGGGCGCAGTTCCGGATCACGTGCGGCACCGCCCGCAACTGGTACTTCTACGTGCCGAAGGGCACGAAGGAGTTCAGCGTCCGTGCGGCCGCAAAGCACGCGACGGACACCATGGAGCTTCAGGTCTGCGCGCCGGACAAGGTCATGGACGTGATCTACGACAACTCAGGCCGGGCCGACATCGAGGTGCCGCCCGGGCTGGACGGGAAGATCTGGCATCTGCGGACGGACGTGGGCATGCCAACGCGGATGGTGACCCGCGGCGGACCTGACTACCGCTACCTGGACATGTACCTGACGATCGACGTCAAGGGTGTGCCGGGCTACCTCGCGCCCACGTGGGAGCAGTGGTTCGACCCACAGGACCCCGCGGCCGCCATGCAGCGGGCCGGGAAGTAGAAGAACTCGGCTGGCCGTCTACCACGCGGCAGGCCGTGGCACCCGCCAGTGAAGTCTTCGGCCATGCCATCGGCCGATCGGCAGGATGTCAGCGGCACGGCCAACCGCGACAGACAACGTCGCGGCAGGCCGTGGCACCCAACGCCGTAAGCCAATCTGTTGAGGGTGTGGCCGTAAGTTATTCTTTGTGCTCGGGTTAGGCTGAAGAAAAAC
>CAZADC010000458.1:0-3049 GCA_964483755.1 uncultured Planctomycetaceae bacterium
ACCAGTTCCCGGTCAACCAGCAGGAGCAGATCCGCGTGCAGCTCGCCTCGTCGCTGATCTCCGTTCTCTGTCAGGCGCTGATGCCCCGCAAGGACGTGCGGGGGATGATCGCGGCCTTCGAGTTCATGGTCGTCACCAACGCGATCCAGAACCTGATCCGCGAGAACAAGGTCTTTCGCATTCCGTCCTCGATTCAGACGGGCAAGAAGTTCGGCATGCAGCTGCTCGACGAGCACCTTTTCCGCCTGTTCACGGAGGGGAAGATCACCAACGAGGACGCGATCGACCGGTCGCAGAGCGCCGGCGACATGCAGGACAAGATCGAGGCCTACGAGGCGGGGCGGCTGGAGAACCCGGAGGAGGCGTTTGCCTCGGTGGGCGAGAACGCCGAGGCGGAGCCCGCCGCGCGCGCACGCAAGCGATAACCCGAGCACCGCGAGCACGACATGGCCAGAGCGAAAATCAACATCGACCAGCTCCGCGGGCGGCGCCTGGGGCGCGTGCTGACCAAGATGAACGAGGTCAGCCACGACCAGGTGCACGAGGCGCTGGAGGTTCAGAAGAGCCAGGGCGGTCCGATCGGGCAGATTCTGGTCGATCTGGGCTACATCGACGAGAACACGCTGTCGCTCGCGCTGGCCTACCAGGCGGGCATGGAGTACGTGGATCTGGAGGCGACGGAGATTCCCGAGGAGGTCATCCACCAGGTTCCCGCCCAGATGGCCAATTCCTACAAGATCATCCCGGTCGACTATGACCAGGCGACGCAGCACCTGACGGTCGCCCTCGGCTCGCCCGACAACTTCCGGGCGCTGGACGACCTGCGGACGCTGATGGGCTACAACGTGACGGCCCGGATCGCCACGCCGGAGCAGATCGACTCGGCGCTGGCGAAGTACTACGAGGTGGACGTCGAGAGCATCGGGGACCTGATCAACGACATCGCGGGCGACGAGCAGCTGTCGCTGCTGGAGAACCGCGGAGAGAGCATCGACCTGGAAACGCTCCGCGAGGCGGCCGACTCCAACCCCGTCAAACAGCTGGTGAACATGGTTCTATGGACGGCGATCCGGGACCGCGCGTCGGACATCCACTTCGAGCCGTTCGAGGACGAGTTCAAGATGCGCTACCGCATCGACGGCACGCTGTACGAAATGCTTCCGCCGCCGAAGTCGATCGCCGTCGCCGTCGCGTCGCGGATCAAGGTCATGGCGAACCTGGACATCGCCGAGCGCCGCAAGCCGCAGGACGGGCGGATCGAGCTGGTCGTCAACGACGCCCCGGTCGACCTTCGCGTGTCGGTCCTGCCGACGATGTTCGGCGAGAGCGTCGTCATGCGTGTGCTGGACCGCAGCCAGGTGTCGCTGGACATCGACCGCTTGGGGATGCGCGAGGACGACATGCGCATCTTCCGTCAGATCATCCACCGCCCGCACGGCATCTGCATCGTCACGGGGCCTACCGGGTCCGGCAAGACGACCACGCTCTACGCCGCGCTGAACGAGCTCAACAGCGTCGAGACGAAGATTCTCACCAGCGAGGACCCCGTCGAGTACGACATCGACGGGCTGGTCCAGGTGCAGATCCGCGAGGAGATCGGGCTGACGTTCGCCCGCTGCCTGCGGTCGTTCCTGCGGCAGGACCCGGACATCGTGCTCGTCGGCGAGATCCGCGACCTCGAGACGGCCGATATCTCGGTGCAGGCGTCGCTGACGGGGCACCTGGTGTTCACGACGGTGCACACGAACGACGCCCCGTCGACGATCGCCCGCCTGCTGGATCTCGGGCTCGAGCCCTTCCTGATCACCGCCACGCTGGAGGCGATCGTCGCCCAGCGTCTCGTGCGGCAGATCTGCCCGCGCTGCAAGGAGGAGTTCACCCCGACCGAGGACATGCTGATGGAGCTGGACCTGACGCCGGAGGACGTGTCCGGCCAGACGTTCCACCGCGGAACCGGGTGCGACTTCTGCCGCGGGACCGGGTACAGCGGACGGATCGGCATCTTCGAGATCATGATCCTCGACGACGAGATCCGCGACCTGATCATGAAACGCAGCAGCACCAACGTCATCCGCGAGGCGGCGCGGAAACGCGGCATGCGGTCCCTCCGCGAGAGCGGGCTGCTTGCGATATTCGACGGACAGACCACGATCGAGGAGGTCGTGAACCAGACGATCGTGGAGTCCGCGGAAATCTGAGGAGCAGACGATGGCGACGTATACGTATGAAGCGATGAACAGCGTCGGGCAGCCCGTCAAGGGCGAGGTGGAGGCGACCAACTCCGAGGACGCCATCGCCAAGGTCCGGTCGATGGGCAACTTCCCGACGAAGATCAAGGAGAAGGCGGGCAGGAAAGGCGGAGGCAAGCAGGCCGCCGCCGCCGGCGCCGCGGCCGGGGCGGGCGCGGGCGCCCAGCAGAAACGCCGCTCGGTGGGGCGGGTCGCGACGAAGCTCCTGACGCAGTTCACCCGCCAGCTCTCGACGCTAATCGACGCCGGGCTGCCGATCCTGCGAAGCCTGCGGATTCTCGAGGAGCAGCAGAAACCGGGCATGCTCCGCGTGGCGATCCGCCTGGTGGCCGAGGACGTCGAGGGCGGCTCGACGCTGTCGGAGGCGATGGCGCGCCACCCCAAGGCGTTCGACCGCCTGTATACCAACATGGTCCGCGCCGGCGAGCTGGGCGGCGTGCTGGACGTGATCCTCCAGCGACTCGCCGATTTCATGGAGAAGGCCCAGGCGCTCAAGCGGAAGATCATCGGCGCGCTGGTCTACCCGGTGGCGGTCATCACCTTCGCGATCCTGATCGTGACGTTCATCCTGCTCTACGTCATCCCGAGCTTCCAGCAGATCTTCTCCGACATGGGCGCCGACCTGCCCGCGGTGACCAAGTCGCTGCTGGGCATCAGCGCGTGGGTCAGCGAGGACTACGGCTGGGTGTGGATCATCGGCGCGCCGTTCGGCATCTTCGCGTTCTTCCGGCTGTTGAAGACCTCCCCCGGCGGGCGGTACTTCGTGGACAACCTGAAGCTGCACACGCCGATCATGGGAC
>CAZADC010000459.1:0-3048 GCA_964483755.1 uncultured Planctomycetaceae bacterium
GCCGCGAGCCCGTCTCGCGGCGAACGAAGACTGCCACGTCGTAGCCGCAGGCGAAGACGGGCATGTTCCCGCCGACCCGCGGCGAACTACGTCTCGGCAAGCCGGGGGGAATGAGCCGTGGAAGGCCAATTCTGGTACGTTTACATGCTCCAAAGCATCGACCATCCGCGCCACTGGTACGTCGGCATGACGGAAAACCTGGCCGTCCGCCTCAAGGCCCACAACGGCCTCGAAGTCTCGCACACGTCGAAGTCCATTTGTGCATAACAAGTTATGCACCCTGCCCGCTTCTGGTGAGTCCGGGGGTCGTGGTCCCATCCGGCCGGCCGTCTGCTTCCCTCACCCCCCGAACGCTGCGGCGGCGATCACGGCAAGGAAGATTGCGCCGAGTCCGGCGAGGATGGCGATCAGCAGCGTCGTCAGGCGGGACTGGAACCGTTCGAGCCGTTCGTTGACGCCCTCGTTGGCGACCGACAGGTGGTCGCGTATCTGCTCGATCAGCTCGACGTGCGAGGTGTTGGTGCGGTTGATGTTCTCGATCGCGCCCGACAGCTGCGAGATCGCCTGCGTGGTCTGCTCGCGGGTTTCCTTGCCGGCGGCGAGCTCGCTCTGAACGTTCCGGAGCATCTCGGTCTGCCGCTGGAGTTCCTCGACGGCCGCGTGCAGCGACTCGCCGTGCTCCTCGTCGTGCTCCTCCAGCCGGCGGAGTCCGTCGGCCACGCCGCGGACGTCGCCTTCCTCGCCCTGTCCGAGCTGCTCGACGAGCCCCCGCACGGCCCCGGTGAGCTCCTGCTGCGCGTCGGCGGCGCGCGCCAGTCGATCGACGGCGTCGGGCAGCGACGCCAGCCGCTCCATGAGTTCTCGCGTCTCCTGCCGGCGCTGCTCCATCTCGCCGAGCAGGCTCTTCAGCTCATCGTCGTGGGTCTTCGGGCGCTCGCGCCGAAGTCGCGGCGCCTCCGCCGAGGGTTCCTCGTCGCCGGTCTGCTCCTCGGTCGCGGCGCCTTCGGGCGCGTCGGTCAGGGGGTACTCGTCTTCGCTTCCGCCCCCGAAGGCGGACTTGATCTTGTTCCATACGCCGCTGGACATGGGTATCGCTCCCGCCGGTTTCCGACCGGCTTGACAGGTCAAGTGGGCGACTCTACCATCGCCCATCGGCAAAAGTCAACGAGGGGTAAAGCAGGAACATGCGGAGCGTTCTGGCGATCATCCTGGCGGCGGGCGTGTGCTGTGTCGGCTGCGGCGACGACGAACGCGCCGCCGGCGCGCCGCACCCGCGCATCATCTCCTTTTCGCCGTCGGTGACGGACATCGTCTACGATCTCGGCCTCGGCGACCACCTCGTCGGCGTGACGAGCTGGTGCATCCTCCCGGAGGGCGAGTCGCGGCCCGTCGTCGGCACCGAGCAGAAGGCGGGCATCGAGCGGATCGTCTCGCTCGATCCCGACCTGATCTTCATTCACCAGGACGCCGCCCCGTTCGAGCGCGTCCGGGAGCTTCTGCCCGACGTGCGGATCATCTCCACGCAGACCGACGAGCTGGACGGCATCCTCCGGTCCATCCGCACCGTCGCCGACGCGGCCGGGGCGCCGGACCGCGGCGAGGCGCTCGCGGGTGAGGTCCACGCGCGGCTCGACGCCGTTCGCGAGCGCGTCGCCGGGCTCCCCCGCCCGCGCGTCCTGTTTGTCATGGGCTACGATCACCCCGGAACCGTCGGCGCCGACACCTACATCGACGATCTCATCACGCTCGCCGGCGGGCAGAACGTGGCGGCCGAGCACTACACGTACTACCCCACGATCAACGCCGACATGATCCTCCGGATGGCGCCGGAGGTCCTCATCTGCCAGGTCAACGAGGACGACGTCGACGCGGTCAGACGGTACTGGAACGGCCTGGGCGACGTCCCCGCCGTGGCGAACGGACGGGTATACGTGACGACTTACGACCGCATGCTGATTCCCGGCTCGCGCGTGTACGAGGTGGCGGAGCTGTTCGCGCGGTGCATCCACCCCGAAGCGGCGGCGACGTTGCCCGCAACGGGCGCCGCCACGCGAGGCAATCCCGCTGCAGCGGCCAGCCCGGGAGCGATGCCGTGAGTCCGGCTTCCGATCCGTCACAGGAGGGGGCGGCCGGGGGAGAGTCCGCCGGCGAGGGGCGGTTCACGCGCCGTCGGCTCGCCGGGACCGCCGCGCTGTCGGTGTTGGGCTGGGCGGGCGTCGTCGTCGCGTGCAGCTTCGTGGGGCAGGTCTCGCTCAGCGGGCCCGTGTGGCGGCTGCGGATGCTCCGTCTGATCCCGGCTTCGCTGGTCGGCGCGGGGCTCAGCGTCGCCGGCGTGGCGCTGCAGTCGCTGCTCCGCAACCCGCTGGCGAGCCCGTCGATCCTGGGTGTTTCGAGCGGGGCGGCCGTCGGGGCGATGCTGTCGATGATCCTCGGCGTCGGCGGGGCCTTCACCGCACTCGGCATGGGCGGGACGACGGCCGCGGCGGCCTGCGGCGGGGTGCTCACCACCGTCGTCGTCTATCTCATCACCCAGCGCCGCGGACGCATCGACCCCTACACGCTCCTGCTGACCGGCGTGATCGTCACCAGCTTCAACGGGGCGATCATCATGCTTCTGTACCTGCTCGCCCCGAGCGCCAACGTCATCCGCGACATCTCCATCTGGGCGATGGGGCAGGTCCGCGAGCAGACGCGCTTCGGCGCCGTGCTGATCGCGGCGGCCGTGATTCTCGCCGGGTGGATCGTGCTGCTCCTCCGCGCGAAGGCGTTCAACGTCCAGTCGCTCGGGGACGAGGTCGCCAGCAGCTCCGGGGTGAACGTAACGGCGCTCCGTCTGACAACCTTCGCGGCGGCGGCGCTGATGACCTCGGCGGCCGTGGCGCTGGCCGGGCCGGTCGGATTCGTCGGGCTCATCGTCCCGCACATCTGCCGGCGGATCCTCGGCGCCGATCACCGCGTGCTGCTTGTCGTCGCCGGGTTCGCCGGGGCGGCGTTTCTCGCCGCGGCCGACACGCTCTGCCGCACGGCCGTCTCGCTGCGGACCGGCGA
>CAZADC010000460.1:0-3047 GCA_964483755.1 uncultured Planctomycetaceae bacterium
TGCACCCCGGCGGTGCCTTGGCTGACGGCCTTTCCGAATTGTCGGAAGGATTCGAGCCGTTCGGGGGAGCGCATGAAATCGGCCAGGTCGGAGACGGCCTTCAGGCAGCGCTTCTCACGCGCTCCATCCCCTCGATCCGCAGCGGCCTGCGCTTCGTCCAGGACCGCCTTCACAACGCCTCGCAGCGGGACGAGCACCTCATCCCGGGCTTTGCGGGCCAGCTCCCGAGAATCGGAACGTGTCCTCAACTCCTGCTCGCTCAATGCAAACAGGGAGTCGGGCCCGACGGGCGGATCGGACCAGTCGATCGCCAGGAAGGTCTTGATCGCCCTGTCCTTCTCGCCCGCGCGATACAGCCGGAGCAGTTCTCCTATGGGCCCCGTTGGTCGTTCCTTGCTGCCCGGGGTCACCGCCGCTGCCTGTGGCGACTCGTCGCTCTGCCGGCCGGTTCCTGCTTCCCCGTCGTCCTTCCCGCCGCCGCAGCCCCCTGCAAACGTAATGAGCAGCACGGCGAGTGCCGTAATGCACATGGTCGGGATGTCGCGGTTCGCAGTCATTGGTCTGTCCCTTCACATGGAGCGGATGTTCACAGCCGGGGGCTGCTTCTGCCCGCGACGGGCCCCCGTCAGCCTTCGGCCGGGGCAAGCGCCGCGCCCGGGTCACTCCGGATGCATCGTTGTCCACTCGCCGGCCGTGGGCGCCAGCAGGCCGGTGAACAGGAACTCGTTGGCCAGCGCCCGATAGTACATCAGGCGGGGTATCCGCATCTCATAGTTGCTGCCATTAACCAATCGTGTCGCCAGGCGTGACGGTCGTTCCTTCATCAGAAGCTCCCCAAGACACCTTGCCGCCAGCGCCCGGTTCTCCGGCGTCTGCTCGGCGCTGTTCATCACGCCCACGTACGCCTCCGTCGCGTCGTATCCCCGGCAGAAGGACAACGCCACCGATGCCTCGTGTGCGACGTGATAGCCCAGGTTCCAGCAGCCCCTCAGCGTCGCCACCGCTTCGCGCGAACCCGTCAGTCCCAATCCCAGGACAGCGGCCCGACGGCCGAGAACGCCGTCGCGGTCGGTCCGGTTGTTCTGCACGGACAGGTACGCCCCTGCAGGCTTAAGGATTGTCTTGTCGCCCACCATCGCGCGAGCCAGAATCATATAGCCCGTCAGCAGGTCGTCCTCTGCCTCCACAGTCTTCGAGGCGGGCTGAAGGTAGGTGAGATTCTCGGTTCGTCCGCTCAGGCCCAATGCGAGGGCGCACGCGGCGCGGACGTCCTCGAGCTCGTCCCGATCGGCCAGGCGCTCCGCCAGCAGTCGGCATATCTTGTCGGAACCCTCCCGATCGACCGTTTCATACGACTTTCTGATCGGACGGCTGTACAGCCCGAGCGCCAAGGCGGCAAAGCCGCGAAGCGGCGATTCGATGCGGTCCTTCGAGACCACGACTCCATGCGGCGACGTGGGGTGAACCAGCTCCGCCAGCGCAGGCACGGCCTCGACGTCGGCCATCTGCCCCAGCGACATGATCGCCATCGACTTGTACATCGCGCTGTAGTCAGACGAAGCGAAATGCTCCTCGTCTGCATCCTTCTCCTTCTCGGCCAGCACCTGCCTCAGTGATGTACGCGAATCCAGACTGTCTATCCTCCCCAACCCAACCGCCGCCGAGGAGCGGATGTTCGCCATGACGACCGGCTCCACCCCGAAGTAGATGATGAACGGAGGTCTGCGGGTATCCTGGACTGCTCCCTGGCGGTGCCACTGGCACAACCACGTGTAATCCCTTATCGTCGGCCCCTGATCCAACACTCTCTGCCACGGCTTCGGGCATGGCGTCGCGTCATAGTCCGCCCCGCTGTAATGCAGCTGGAAGTATCCATCGCCGTATACTCGCTTCACGGCCGCAATGTAGGCGCGAATTCCTCGCTGGGGCGACGATCCTCGCGGGCGCAAGCCCTTCCGCTTGTAGTCCTCGCGAACCACTTCGGATTGACGCGTCTTCCAGAGGTGCGCGAGGTGATCGGCTTGGGCGTCCAACATCCGATAGACCGGCAGTGCCCTTCCTTTTGCGGTGCCCAGAGCCACCTCGGAAAGGGCTGTAATCATGGCCGGTTCGCCCTTCCCCGCCGAGCCCAGTGCAAGTATGGCCTCATTGGCTATCCACGGAACATTCGTCCTGGTCAGCAGGCCCTGAAACAGCTCCAGGTCGGCGGGATCGTTCCGTCGCGACAGCGCCCAACAGGAGATCGCCGACGCCGCCAGCCGTGATCCCTCCGACAGTTCCCGAGCCGCCAACAGACCGTGGGTCCTGAAGAGCTTGCGGGGAACAGGAGGATCTGTCGGATCCACCGGCCGCGTCAGCGACCAGGACGACATGCCCGATGCGATCGGATCCATGCCCCGGCACACCTTCCGAAGCCCTTCGACGACCTCGGGACTCGGGTCTCTCAGCAGATTCAGCGACAGCAATGCAGCCTGAAGCTCGTTGGGTCTGTCCAACGGCCGGTTTCTTGGCGACGACAGGCCCGCGAAGGCAAAGCGGCTCAACGTCCGTTCCGCATCAGGGCCACCCAAGAGTCCGAGCGCGAGGATCGCAGCCTGGCGCACTCGAACGTCCTTGTCATGTTTCGCCACTTTCGTCAAGGGCTCAATACTCTTCTCGGCCCCGATCTGTCCCAAGGCCACGGCGGCCGAAGCGCGGAGGGCAAACGAATCGGACTTCAACGCGGCGAGCAGTGACTCCGTCGCCTGTTCTCGGAACCTTTCCAACGCGTCCGGATCGGCCTGCTGATCCATCCCCTGACGGATGACCTCAAGGTATGGATCGCGATTGGCCTCCCACCACGCCTCCCATCCGGCCGAAGCGGGTCGTCGCATCCGTTTGAATGCGTCGGGAACCGGGCCTCCACGAGGGACGGGATAGTCTGCACGAACCACCGCAACATAGATGACTGAAAGCCCGATCAGAGCCACGGCTGTTGTCCGTCCCATGTCCCGGTCTCCCATGAAGTGAGCCCTGTCAAGGTCATCTTGTCGTCGTAAGTCGTGAAG
>CAZADC010000461.1:0-3046 GCA_964483755.1 uncultured Planctomycetaceae bacterium
TCCGCGTCTCGCGCCCGACGCCGATGACGTCTCCGGTGGCGAGCAGCACCTTGCGCCCCGTCTTGTACGGCTTGTCGTCGACGCGGGTACGGTTGGACGAGAGGTTCTCCAGCGTCCATCCGTCGGCGGTGAGCTCCAGGACCATCTGCTCGCGGGAGACCGTCTGCTCGACGAGCGCAATCTCCGCCGACGGCGACCGCCCCGCCGTCATGCGGCGCTCGGTCAGGTCGAACCGCTCGCCCGCCTGCGGACCGGACAGGAAGATCAGGTTCGCGACGGCCACTAGAACAGCCCTCCCCGCACCGCGCGGATGATGAACGGCGCGAACACCGCCAGCACCACGGCCGCCACGATCAGCACGCCGGGCAGCAGAATCCGCACCGACGCGACGGCCGCGGCGTTCTCCGCGCGCACCGACCGCTGCATCCGCAGCAGCGTCGCCTGGGAGTGGAGCACCTCGGCGAGCGGCGTGCCGAGCTCCTCCGCCTGGATGATGCTGGCGACGATGCTGTGGAGCATGTCCAGCGGGACGCGCCCGGCGAGGTTCTGCAGCGCCGCCCGGCGGGTCGTGCCCAGGTCGATCTCCGCCAGCAGCGTGCGAAGCTCGACGTTGAACGGCTCTTCGGCGTTCTCGCGGACGACGGTCCGGACGGCCTCGGTGAACGTCGCCCCGGCGCCCATCGCCAGCGCGATCAGGTCCAGGGCGTAGGGCACGCGCTTGGCGATCTCGCGGACCCGCGCGGCCGCCTGCTCATAGATGCGGTACAGCAGCAGCCCGGACCCGAGCGCGAACGCCCCGATCGGGAGGATCAGGCTGAACTCGCCGGTCAGCACGAACGTGAGCACCCCCGTCGCGGCGCCGAAGGCCAGCCCGCCCATCAGGCAGACGGCGAGGTATTCCTCCGGCGTGTAGTAGTTGGGGCTGCCCGCGGCGACGAGCTTGCGCCGCAGCCACTGCTTGAGGCGCGGCATGGCGAGCCGGTGACTGAGCGCGAGCAGCAGCCACATCAGCGGGCGGAGCCCGGGCTGCTCGAAGAGGGTCCGGCGGTCGGTGTGCCCGGTCGCCAGCGCCACCTCGCGCTGGGGGGAGACCTGCACGCGCCCCGGCTGGCTGAACACCGCCAGGATCAGCAGCGTCACGGACGCGAAGATGCCGATCCACAGCGCCACGTCCCAGGCGGTGATGACCATCGCGAGCGGCGTCGGAATGTCGGGGGCGAAGGTCATGTCAGATGTCGATGGCCACGATCTTGCGTATCCAGATAAATCCGATGATCATCAGCGCGACGATGCCGATCAGGATCACCTTGCCCATGTCGTCCGTAAAGAGCATCCGCACGCTGTCGGGCTCGATGAAGTAGAGCACCACGAGCACGCCGCCGACGAGCATCGCCAGGAAGCGGGCGTTGGCGCGTCCCTGGGCGGTGAGCGTCTTGACGCGGTTTTCGAGGCGTTGAATCTCGCGGATGCTGTCGGCGATGCGATCGAGCGTCGCGCTGAGGTCGCCGCCGCGCTCGCGGTGGGTCTGGAGGGCGGCGAACAGCAGGCGGAAGTCGCCCGAGCCGATCCGCGAGGCGGTGTTGCTCATCGCCTCGTCCAGCGGCGTGCCGTACTCATACTCCCGCAGCAGGTGGGCGAACTCCTGCTTGAGCGGGATCGGTCCGTCGCGCGCGACCAGCTCCATCGACTGGACGAGGTTGAGCCCCGCCCGCACGCCGGAGGCGAGCGTCTGAATGCCGCTGACGAGCTGGCTCTCCAGGCGGCGCAGGCGCCGCCGCAGCAGCACGCGAAGCACGAGCGACGGGACCACGGCGCCGAGCAGCAGCCCGCCCATCGCGCCGATCAGCCCGACGGCAAGGTACCCGATCGCCGCGAGCATGATCATCACGATCGCGCACAGGACGGTGACGACCCGCCCCGAGACGTTGTACAGCAGCGTGCCCTGCACGACGGCGGTATATCGCGCCTCCTGCCGCCGGATGAGCTGGACGAGAGGCCGACCGCCGAGCAGCACGGCCGCGCCGGTCGCCAGGAAGATCACCACGCAGGTGACGATCTCGAGCGCGCTCGTCAGCTGGGCGATCACGTGAACACCCCCACGTCCATGTGACCCGCCTCGAGCAGCTCCTCGGTGAAGGCGGGGATGTACCCGGTGTGCCGCAGGCGCCCGTACTTGTCGCCCGACCCCTTGTCGCGCATCACGAAGATGTCCTCGGTGATGATCTGCTGGGTCTCGGGATCGATGCCGAGCACTTCGCTGATGTGGGTGATCCGCCGGCTGCCGTCGGGGAAGCGCGAGATCTGCGTGACGAGGTCCAGCGCCGCGACGATCTGCTCGCGGATCGCCCGCACGGGCATCTCGACGGCCATCAGGACCATCGTCTCGAGGCGCATCATCGTGTCGGCGGGGCTGTTGGCGTGGATGGTCGACAGCGACCCGTCGTGCCCGGTGTTCATCGCCTGGAGCATGTCCAGCGCCTCGGGCCCGCGGACCTCGCCGACGATCAGCCGGTCCGGGCGCATCCGCAGGGCGTTGCGGACGAGGTCGCGGATGGTGTACGCCCCGCGCCCCTCGACGTTCGCCGGGCGGGTCTCGAGTCGGCAGAGGTGCTCCTGGGGCAGCTGCAGCTCGGCCGAGTCCTCGATGGTGACGATCCGCTCCTCCGGCGGGATGAAGTGGCTCAGCACGTTGAGCGTGGTGGTCTTTCCGCTGCCGGTCCCGCCGGAGATCAGCAGGTTCATCCTCCCGAGCACGCACGCCCGGAGGAAATCGGCCGTGCCCTCGCTCAGCGTGTTGCGCTCGATGAGGTCGTCGATGGTGAACGGGATGCGGGCGAACTTGCGGATGGTCAGCGTCGGTCCCGACAGGCTGAGCGGGTCGATCACGGCGTTGACGCGCGAGCCGTCGGGCAGACGGGCGTCGACCAGGGGCGTCGAGCGGTCGATCCGTCGCCCGACGGGGGTGATGATCCGCTCGATGATGCTCTGGACGATCTCGTCGGAAAAGAAGCTCCTGCCGGTGTCCTGGACCACGCCGTCCTTCTCG
>CAZADC010000462.1:0-3044 GCA_964483755.1 uncultured Planctomycetaceae bacterium
CGCTCCGCGCGCCGAAGGGGGCCACCGCCCAATCCGACCGCCCCCCGCGGACCGACCGGAAAGGAGCGCTCGCGCATGGGCCGGGTTAACGCGACACGCGGACAGCGGGCGTCGACGGCAGTGCTCGCGCTGGCCGGCGCGGTGCTGCTGAGCGGGGCGGCGTTTGTCGCCTGGGCCGCGCTGTGCCCGATCGAGCCCGTCGTGGACGTGCCCGATGCGGGCGCGCGGATCGCGCGGGATCCCGCCGCCGGCGGGTCCGGCGAGATCGAGCCGCTCGTGCGAGAGGTTGCGGCGAGAGACCTGGTCCGCCCGGCGCAGGTCCTGGCGGCCGTCAAGGACACCGGGGCCGCCCAGTCGCTGCTCAAGCGGCTGCAGCTCGAGGGCGTGTGCGATACCGGCTCGGGTGCGGTGGCGTACGTCTGTGTGGACGGCAAGGAGCACCTGTCGGTGCGCCGCGGCGACGCGTTGCTGAGCTTCGCCGTGGCGGACGTGGAATCGGGCAGGGTGACCCTTTCGCTCGAGGGGGTCGAGGTCACGCTGGGCTACTGAAAGGGGCTGCGATGCGGACGCCGGGGACAAGACATGCAGCGACGGCGCTGGCGGGGGTGCTGTGCCTGGCCGCGGCGGCCGGGGCGCAGGCGTACGACCCGTTCGCCGACGGCGGGGGCGGCAAGTCGTCCGGGCAGATCGCCAGCATGCAGTTCGTCGACACGCCGATCACCACCGTGTTTCGGATGGTCTCCGACCTGACGGGCTGGAGCATCGTGATGAGCCCGTCGATCTCCGAGAAGCCGCCGCGGATCAACCTGTGGGTCAAGAATCTCGCCGCCGACCGGGTGCTCGAGCAGGTCGCCGAGCTCGCCGAGCTGATCGTCGAGCGCGAAGGCACCACCGTTCGCGTCATGACGCTCGAGGAGTACGTCCGTATCAACGGGGTGGAGAAGACGGTCATCGAGGTCCGGCACGTCGCGGCCGCCGAGGTGGTGGAAATTCTCAAGCCCTTCGTGGCGAAGGAGGACCAGACGCGCGTCCTTGCCGCCGAGGGAACCAACCGCGTGGTCCTGATCGCGGCGCGTCCGCTGATGAAGAGCCTGCGGGACCTGGTCGAGGCGCTGGACGTGGCGACCGAGCAGGACCGGATCGCCGTCGTCCGGGTGAAGTACCTGGACACGGAGGAGCTGGTCGATCGCCTGGAGGGGTTCGTCAAGCGGGCCAGCACAGAGCGCGGTCGGGGGCGCGGCGCCAAGGCTGCCGCCGAAGCGAAGGCGTCGATCGGGGAGGCGACGGCCGCGGGTGAGAGCTACCTGCTGACCATGTTCGCGATCCCGGAGCTCAGCGTGGTCGTGCTGCGCGGGCTCGCCGAGGACGTCCGGCGGGTGGAGGAGCTCATCGCCGAGCTGGACCGCGCTCCCGACCGCGTCGCCGAGAGCTTCGAGCTCAAGTACATCGACGGGCAGGACGCCGTCCGGGCGCTGCAGCAGCTCCTTCCGGAGGTGGGCGGGCGCGCGGGCAGCCGGGGGACGTGTCGGGTGGTCGCCGTGCCCGACAACAATCTGCTGATGGCCGAGGGGGCCCCCGAGCTCGTGCAGCGCTGCGGCGAGATCGTCCGGGCCCTGGACCGCCCCCAGCCGCCGGGGACCGGGGCGATCCGCGTCTATCGCCTGGAGAATACCTCTTCGCGCGAGGTGGCCGGCATCCTCCGCGAGCTGATCCGCACCGACCGGGCGTCGAGCGGGACGATGGCGCCCACGCCGCTGCTCGGCGAGCCGGGCGCCGAGGGCATCCGGCGCGTGTCGCCGGGCGGGGGGACGGCGGGGGCGACCGACGCCGCGGGGCCCGCAGCCGACGCGTCGTCCGCGGCCGGGGGCGCCGCCGGCACGCCCGAGCCCAGCGCGGAAGTCCGCATCACCGAAGCGCCCGAGATCAACGCCGTGATCATCCGCGCCTCGGCCGCCGAGCACGAGGCGTTCGCCACCATCATCGCCGAGCTGGACACGCCGCGGGACCAGGTGCTCATCGAGGTCACGCTCGTGACCGTCCAGAGCACGGACGGGTTTCGCCTCGGGCTCGAGCTCGGCGGGGCGGGCACGCCCGCCGGCGAGGCGCGGGCGATCGGCTTCACGCACTTCGGCATCGGCGACGTGAATACCGGCACGGGAGAAATCCGCCTGCCGCCCCGCGCGCCGTTCGGCGCGAGTCTGGCCGTGTTCAACTCCGACGACTACAGCCTCGTGCTCAACGCCCTCCGAACGGCGGGCGATACGCGGATCAGCTCCGCGCCGAAGATGCTCGTCGAGGACAACTCCGAGGCGGAAATCCGGCAGGTCGCCCAGGAGCCCTTCGAGGTCACCGACCAGGGACAGGCGACGACCACGACGACCTTCGGTGGCTTTGTCGACGCCGGGACCGTGCTGACGGTCGTGCCGCACATCTCCCGGCGCGGATGGCTGCGCGTGGAGTACACCGTCAGCCTCAGCTCGTTCGGGGCGAGGATATCCTCCGCCCTCCCGCCGCCGCGATCCGAGAACGAGATCACCGGCGTGGTGCGCATCCCGGCCGGGCACACCGTGGTGCTCGGCGGGCTGGTGCGCACCCGCCGCGACCAGGTGCTGGACAAGGTTCCGTGGCTGGGCGACGTGCCGTGGGTGGGGCAGCTCTTCCGCAACCGCTCGGACAGCGGCACGTGCGATACGCTGTACGTCTTCATCCGTCCCGTGGTGCTGCGCGACCGGGACTTCCGCGACCTGCTCCTGCTGTCCCGCACGGACGTCCGTCGGGCCAAGCTGCGCCAGCAGGACTACCCGTGCAACCCGATGCGGACGTTCTCGCCCGCCGACGCCGAGCCCACCGTTACGGAGCAATGATGAGACGACCCGTCACATTTCTGCTGACGATCGCCGCTCTCGCGCCGCTTGGCTGCGGAACGCCGCAGGAGCGAGCCCGCCGGCGGCTCGCCGCGACGATTCGGGCCCGCGAGGTGCGCGGGGAGCGGTCCATGGAGCTGTTCCGCCGGGCGATTGACGCCCTGGAGGCGGTGGGCGAGG
>CAZADC010000463.1:0-3040 GCA_964483755.1 uncultured Planctomycetaceae bacterium
TGGGCGAGATCGTGGTCGTGGGCACACGGTTCTCGGTGGATTGCCGGAGCGAGGAGGTCGTCGTGTACCGCAGCGGTGCGGACCCGAACGCTGAGGGTCGGCGGCGGACCGGACTGCTCGTGGTCGTCAAGGTTTTTGAGGGGCGCGTGCTGGTGCGGAACGGATTTGACGAGGCCACGGTCTCGGCCGGGCAGGTCGCGACACTCCGCCAGTCGCAGGCCGTCATCGAGGTAACGTTGGGAGAGACCCATGAATAGAGGCGATCCCCGCCGCCGAAGGACTTGTACCATCTCTGTGCTGACCATGTTCGCGGTTCTGGCGTACTGCGCGGCGGGCGCCGGCGCAGCCGACCGCGAGGAGGCCCACTACAACGTGGTCGTCACGCTCTACAACGCGGGCAAGTGGCGGGCGGCGGTGGAGAAGATCGACCAGCGGCTCTAGCAGAAGCTCCCCGACGAGATGCGGGCGCGATACCTCTATGCCAAGGGCTTGGCCTACGAGCAGGGAGAAGAGCCGGACCACGCCCGCCGGGCCTATGCCACGCTGATCAAGGAAGACGCCAACAGTGGCCAGGCCCACGCGGCCCGCGTTGCGATGGTGTATCTGGACCACGCGGCCGGGCGCTCGGCGGCGGTGATCGATGCCTACCCTAAGCTTGACGCGAAGACGCTTGACAAGACCCAGCGACGGGACCTGGCTTTGATCTACGCCGAAGCCCTGTACGCCGCGGACCGACCGGCCGACGCCGCCGACGCCTATGGGGCGGCCATCAAATCCGGCGTCGATCGCAAGCAGGTCGCGGGCAAGCTGCTGGACCTCGCCCTGCGACTCGACCGGCACGACATGGTGCTGGACCTGACGACCAAGCCCGTTCCCGGGGTCGAGGCAGACCTGCTGCCACTGCTCCGCGCAGAGGCCCACCTTGCCAAGGGGCGCTGGAAGGAGGCGGCCGCCGAGGCCGGGAAGGTCCCCGCAAATGGCAAGCACGCACCTCGCGCCGCCTTCGCGCGGGCGAGGGCCCTGCTGAAGCTCGGGCGGACCGAGCAGGCCATCGATCCGCTGAAGCGGGCCGTCGCGGGCCCGAAAAACCCCCCGATCTCCGCCCGCGTCGCGCTGACGGACTGCCTCGTGCGGCACAAGCGAACGGACGAGGCCAGCCGTGCGATCGCGGAGACCCGAAAGGCAGTAGACGGCCTCTCCAAGGACCGGAAGAAGGAGCAAGACCAGTGGCGCGGCCGGCTGGCCCTGCTGGCGATCCAGCTCGCCAGCGACCGGGGCGAACATGCCCGCGTCGCAGAGGAAATTCAGCGGCAGCGGTCCTCCCTGCCCGCGAAACTCCTGCCCCAGGCGACCTACATGCGCCTGCACGCTCTGCACGAGATGAAAGACCACAAGGCGGCGCTCGCCACGATGCGAGAAGACCTGAAGTTCCTCGCCGGGAGCGAGTACGACGCCCCGGCCGTGTCCATCTACGCCGACACGCTGAGAGCGCAGAAGAAGATCGATGCCCTGCGGGAGCTGCTGGAAGCATTCGTGAAGCGCCAGCCGGGATCCCCGCAGGCCGCGAACTATCGGTTGGAACTGGCCCAGATGGCCCAAGATTCGGGGGACGATGGGCAGGCAGTCAAGTGGCTCGACCAAGTCCTCTCGGACCGGAAGGTGCAGGGGCAGGTCCAGGGCGAGACCGTCCGACAGGCCCGGTACAACCGCGCCCTACTGGCCGTGAAGCGGGGACGCCCGGAGGTGGCGGTTTCCCATCTTGCCGCCCTCCTGCGGGGCAAGCCGGACGACGCCCTCCGCGCCGCCGCACTGGTGCAACTGGGCGAGGCCCACCTGGCCCGCGAGGATCGCGCCAAGGCCGCCGAGGCGTGGGCCCAAGCCGTCGCCATCTCCTCGGTGGCCGACCGCGACTCGCTGCGCGCGCGTCTCGGACGGCTGCGATACGCACTGGAAGACCACGAAGCGGCGTGCGCACAGTTCGCTGCGGCGGCCAAGTCGCTTGGCGGGACCGGCAAGCTCAGTCCGGCAAGCCGACGCGCCTACGCCCGCGCCCTCGCCGAGACCGGTAGCGAGGGCGAAGCGGCCGATCTGCTGGGCGGGCTGTTCCGGGAGACCGGGGACGCTGCCCGAGCCTTCGAGGCCGGACTGCTGCTCGAGCGGGCCGGCGAGCCCGCCCGGGCCGAGCCGTGGTACGTCCTGGCGCAGAAGCAGAAGGCGTCCCTCCCGGACGGGTACGGCGGTAGCGTCGATGCGTCCGTCGCCCGTGTGCGACTGGCGGGGGGGATCGGTGACCGCGGCGCGGCGTACTGGTTGGGCCAGCTTGCCCCGGAGGCGACCGACTCAGCGTTCGCCCCCGCCGCCGCGGCGCTGCGGAAGATCGCCCGGGTGGGGGCGCTTTCTCCCGAGTCGCGCAAGAAGCTTGCCGCAGCGGCCGGGCGTTACGGTCCGGACAAGCCGCGGCGCTACTCGCTGGCCGCCGCGGAGGCCCTCACGCTGTGGCGTTCGATGCAGGCCGGGGAACCATGGACGCGATCTCGAACTTCGTTGATCTCTGTTGGAAGGGCGGGATCTTCATGATCCCCCTTGCGGTCGTCGCGGTCGCGGCGCTGGTCCTGATCGTCGAGCGCATGCTCTACCTGCGCGAGAACCGGGTGGACCACGAGCGCATGCACTACGAGCTGCGGGCCGCGCTGAAGGATGAAGGGCTTGACAAGGCCGTCGTGCTTGCCGCGAAGACGAAAGGCATGGTCGGACGGGTCCTGGAGGAGGGGCTCCGCAAGGTCCAGGCCGGCGACCGCGACATCGAGCTGGCCACCGAGCAGTCCATCCTCAACGAGATGGAGAGCAGCAAGAAAAGCCGCGGCTGGCTGGCGACGCTCATCCAGATCGCCCCACTGCTGGGGATCGTCGGGACGGTCTACGGAATGATCGTGGCCTTCATGCAGATCGAGAGCAGCGCCTCGACCGACCCGAAGCTCCTCGCCGGGGGCATCTACCAGGCCCTGGTGACCACCTTCTTCGGGCTCATCATCGCGATCAC
>CAZADC010000464.1:0-3037 GCA_964483755.1 uncultured Planctomycetaceae bacterium
CCCGCGCGTCGGGTGCCGCCGGGACCCCGCGGAGCATATCTCATGGTAAAGATCGTACAGGTCCGTCTGTCGCAGGGAGGGCATGACGTCGGGACAGACGTCGGACAGTGCGCTGATCATGCGGGAACTCGCACGGGGGACCGGCCCGGCTCCGAAGTGCTCGCGAAGATGTTCTGCCGCGCAGCGCGGGCTGGCCGTCTGGAAATACCTCACACCCCGCGCGGAACATGCTTCCGCCAGAATCGACAGCAGCGTGCTTCGCCGGCGGGATACCTGCCTGGCGATCCGGTGCAGAACGCCCCGGAAACGCTGAACGTCGGCTCGCGCCATCGCGCGGCGCAGCGCGACGCGGCGGTCCGACAGCGTCGGTCGACACGGACGCGTCGTCTCGGCGCCCGGCGCAGGAGAATCGGCGCCGCTCATCCTCGGCTCGCCTCCTCGCCGTGAACCAGCTCGACAACCGAGCTCACGGTGCGGAACGCCCGGGGAAAGTCGGTGTCGGGCTCCAACTCGATCCCGAACTCCTGCTCAACCGCAACGATGAATCCGACCATGTCCACCGAATCCAGTCCCAGCACGCCGTCAAACAGCGGCGCGCCCGCCGCAGCAGCAGCACGTTGCTCGTCATCAAGACGCAGCGTCCGACACAGAAGAGTCAGCACCCGCCGGTCCAGTTCGCCTCGGTCCATGGCTCACTCCTTCCCTTGCGTGGTCAACACAATCATGGAGAGCCTCCCGCGCTCTGTTCCGTCCAGCGCCACCGCAAACCGGCGCCCGGTCCGGCTCTGATCCGATCCTTTCTTCGTCCATCGCTGAAGCAGGCCCGCGGCGCGCACCACCGCCAGGACCCCCGTCGCGCATCCGGCTGCACCGAACTCCGTCTCGATGCAGATCCGTTCGGCCCCCGCCGATCGGGCCAGTGTGACTGCAGCGTCGTCCTGCGGACCGTCTCGGTGTCCGGTGACAACGGCCAGCAGACCACGCACCACGGCGTCGCGGGGCGTCTGCGCCAGGTCCGGGCCGATCGGACGCATCGCTGCGAGGATGCCGGACCGGTAGTCGCATATGTGGACGCCGGGCGTGGAACCGGTTGATTCCAGGGCAGCCAGGCCGACGACCCCTGCGGCGTCCACGAAGTCGGCGGCGCCTTCGCCCAGAGCCAGGGCGTCGGCGGTGTCGACCCCCCCTGCGAACAGGACCGGCCACCCGCCCGACCGCAGGAGATGGTGCGCCAGGCCCACGGCGTCGAGCCCCGAAAGCCGCCCGTTCGTTACCGCGAGCGTCAGACCGTGCATCCCCAGCTGTCCGGCAACCGCTCCCGGAATCACACTGCTGATGGATCCGACAAAGCAGTTCGGATCGCAGAAACCCGGAAGGCGCATCTCCACCTGTCGTCGCCGGGCTCGATCGATCAACTCAGTGCGTCCCTGCTGCGTTCCGAGGATAAGCCCCCGCCGGTCCGTCGCCGCTTCGGGCGCCCGGACCGCGCCGGCATCCCGAAGCGCCGCCACAGCCAGGTCGACGGACCGGCCTGACCGGCGGCGGGTTGTCGAACTGCCGGACGCCGCGCTGCGGGACTCCGAGGCGCTCAGCTGCAGGCGCCGGGCCTCACCGTCGCGCCAACCGCACGCACTCGCGCCGAGCACGGCGGTGCAGATGCCCCGGGCCGGAGATGTCTGTCTTCCATCCACGCTATCCCCCTGCACCTTCACCGAGCGCCAGGACCGCGTTGACCCCGCCGAATCCACGACTGATCGAAAGGGCAGTGCGAATCGCGCGTCGCTCGGGCGAGCCGAGAACCAGCTCGAACCGGCATTCCGGCAGCGGTTCCCGGCAGCCGAACGTCGGCGGGGCCTCGCCCTCCCGCAGTGCGAGCAGACAGACCATCGCCTCCACGACCCCGCAGGCGGCGCGCAAGTGCCCGTGAAGGCGCTTGGTTCCGCTGACCAGGGGCGACCGGCGGGCGGTACGCCATACCCGACTCAGAGCCCGTGCTTCCGAGACGTCGTTGGCTCGCGACCCGGTACCGTGCGCGTTCACGTAGTCGACGTCGTCCGGGGCGAGACCGGCGCGGGCCAGGCAATCGTGAATGCATTCCGCGAGCGCGGCGCCGGACGGCTCGGGCCTGGCGAGATCGTAGGCTTCGTTGGCGCTCGCCCAGCCCAACACCTCGCCAAGGGGGCGGCGTGACGGCTCGGCCTCCAGCAGAAGCAGTCCGCCGCCTTCGCCAAGCATGATCGCACTCGTGCCCCGGTCAAAGGGACGGCACGCTCGCGCGTCCCACAGTCTTGCCGTGCGGAACCCGGCCGCATCAAATTCGTTGAGCACCTCCATCGCCCCGACGAGGGCTCGATCGACGACGCACGACCGGACCAGCTCAGCGGCCGTCCCGATCGCGACCGTCGTCGACGCGCAGGCGGCGTTCAGCGTCCAGTGGGGCCCGCCGAGTCCCCATCGCTGCCGTAACGGTTCGACGGCGGTCTGCTCCGCGACCGCCTGCAGGTCCACCGACCATCCACCGCCACGGATCCCGCGCCTCGGCAGACGGCCGATCGTCGCGCCGATGACGCTGCCCGTCGTGGGCGCCCGGATCGCATCATGGTCGAGACCCGCCTGGTCGAGCAGTTCGAACAGGCATGCGTCCATGGCCCGGTCCCAGACGTCCGGGCTGCCCGGCTGGATTTGCGCCGGAAGACAGGCGAACTCCAGACGCTCACCCCCGTCCGCCGATGCGACGGCCGGCTCGCCGGCGCCGAACAGGGCTTCCCGAAGCGCGTCGACCCCCGCGCCCGCGGCAGTCACCGCTCCTGCGGCTGTGATGAAGACTCGACGGGGCATGTCTCGATCAGATCGGAGAACGATATCCACAATTCGGCGGTCGCGCACGGGCGGGGTCCCCGCGTCACGGCCCGAGCGGCGACAACGGCGACGGAGACGGCGGTTCGCTGCAGCTCCGCCTCGATCGTAACCCGGGCCGGCGGACGGATCGGCGAAGCGAACCTTGCCCGACCTATGGCGGCCAGCATGCCCGTTCGGC
>CAZADC010000465.1:0-3036 GCA_964483755.1 uncultured Planctomycetaceae bacterium
GCAAAACCAGTTTTGCACCCTACCAGCTCCATTCGCGTCCAGCAGAACGATGGTGCAAAACCAGTTTTGCACCCTACCAGCTCCCTCGGGGTTCAGTCGGTCAGGCACAGTAGACCAGAGGCGCGCCGCCGTGTAAACGCGGCTCGGCCGGCGGTGCGGTTGCGGGTGAGGGAACGGCCGCCTATCATGCTTCTGTAATGTCATCCTCCACGACATCGAGCGTTTCGGTCATCGTTCCCGCGGCCGGGTCCGGCACGCGCTTCGGCGAGGGGGCGAACAAGATATTCCAGCGGCTCGAGGGGCGCGAGTTGTTCCTGCGCGCCTTGGACCTGTTCGCCGAGCGGAGCGACGTCATCCAGAAGCTGCTCGTCGTCTCGGCCGAGGATCGTGACCGGCTCGCCGCTGACTTCGCCGACCCGCTGGATGAGATGGACGTGACGCTCGTCGAGGGCGGGGCGACGCGGACCGATTCCGTACGCAGCGCCCTGGCGAAGGTCGATGACGCGGCGGAGCTGGTCTGCGTCCACGACGCGGTCCGCCCGTGCGTGGCCGACCCGTGGATCAACGCCGTGTTCGCGATGGCCGACGCGCATGGAGCGGCGATCCTCGCCTGTCCCGTCCACGGTACGCTCAAGCGGGTGGACGCGCGCGATACGATCACGGACACCGTGCCCCGCGACGGCCTGTGGGAGGCCCAGACGCCGCAGGTCTTCCGGAGAGAGCTGCTCCAGCGGGCGTACGCCGGCGGGGCGGAGGCGACCGACGACGCCCACCTCGTCGAGCAGCTCGGCGAGCCGGTCTGCGTCGTTCCCGGCGACCCGCGCAACGTCAAGATCACCACGCCCGGCGACCTCGAGCTGGCGGCCGCCGTGCTGGACACGCTCCGCGGCCTGCCGTGAGAGGCGTCTTCTCGCCCGAACGCATCCGGAGGATCACGTGAAGATCGGACTCGTCTCGGATTCGCACGGGAAGGACTCGCGCCTGCGCAAGGCGATCGACGAGTTGCTTGCCCGCGGCGCGGAGGCGATCGTCCACTGCGGCGACGTCAAGTCCGTCGAGGCGATCGAACTGCTCGGCGAATCGGGCGTGCCGGCATACGTCGCACTGGGCAACATGGACAAACACGCCGACCGGCTCGCCCGCGCGGCCGCGGAATCCGGCGTCGAGCTTTCGCACGGGGCGGTGCGCGTGGAACTGGGCGACGGGCGGCTCCTGGCCGCGGCCCACGGGCACGACGAGGATGCGCTGAACGCTCTCCCGGCCGAGAGCGACGCGATCGCCTACGTCTGTCACGGACACACGCACCGGCGGCGGGACGAGCGCGTCGGATCGGTGCGGGTGATGAATCCCGGCGCGCTGTATCATCCGCGGGACGGATGGGCGTCCGCCGCCGTGCTGGACGCCGACGCCGACACGCTGGAGATCGTCCGAATCGAGTAGCGCCCGCACTCTCTGGAAAGGCCTCTCATGTCCCACACCGAGCGCCCCAACTTTGTCGTGCTGATGTGTGATCAGCAGTCCCGCAGCCAGCTCGGCTGCTACGGCGCCCCCGTCAGCCGGACGCCGCAGCTCGACCGCCTCGCCGCATCGGCCGTGCGGTTCACGCGGGCGTACACCGTCAACCCGCTCTGCACGCCGGCGCGGGCGGGCATCTTCACCGGACGGCTTCCGGAGCACGCCGGCGCGTGGACCAACGACATGCCGCTCTACGAGCACGTGCCCACGATGGGACAGGTCTTCGGCGAGCTGGGCTATCACGCGGCCTACGTCGGCAAGTGGCATCTCGACGGCGAGGGCTACTTCGGCTCCGGTCGGGCGGCCCGAGGGTTCGACCCGCAGTGGTGGTACGACGGCGCGAACTACGGCGCCGAGCTGGGCGACGAGGAATTCGACGCTTACAAGAAGATGGGCTTCGTGGAGGCGATCCGCGAGCGGGGCGTCGACGAGTCCTACTGCTGGGCGACCCGCGTGAGCGACCGGGCGGTGCGGTTCCTTGACGAGGCCGCCTCGTCCGACGAGCCGTTCCTGCTGGTCGCCAGCTACGACGAGCCGCACCCGCCGATGGTCTGCCCTGTGGAGTATCTCGACGCGTACGACCCGGCCGACATGCCGATCCCCGAGACGCTCGACGAGCCGCTCGAGGGCAAGCCCGCCATCCAGCGCCGCTGGACGCGCTGGGCCCGCGACCGCTGGAACCTCTCGCCCGAGACGCTCCGCGAGGGGATGCGGCACTGGTACGCCTGCAACACGTTCGTCGACGACCAGATCGGGCGCGTCCTCGACGCCGTCGACCGACGCCGCCCCGACAACACCGTCGTCATCTACACCACCGATCACGGAGACTTCTACGGCGTGCACGGACTGCTCGGCAAGGGCCCGGCGATGTACGACGAGATCGCCCGCGTTCCGCTGCTCGTCCGCGCGCCCGGCCTGTCGGGCGGCGCCACGTGCGACAGCCCGGCCTCCACGATGGACATCATCCCGACCATGCTCCAGCTCGCCGGCGCCGCGCCGCGGGAGAACGACTGGGACGGCGTGTCGCTGGCGGGCAACCTGGCGGCGCCGGGCGAGATCACCCGCGACGGCGTCTGCGCCCAGTGGACGCGCTTCGGAACGGGCGGGTCGTTCGGCGGCTTCTATCCGATCCGCACGTGGGTGAACGACCGGTACAAGCTCAACGTCAATCTGCTCGAGACCGACGAACTGTACGACCTCGACGCCGACCCGCAGGAGGTGGTCAACCTGATCGACTCGCCGGAGCACGAGGAGGTCCGCGACCGCATGCACGACGAGCTGCTGGCGTGGATGACCCGACACCGGGACATGTGCCACGGCGAGATGTTCGCCGCCCGGCCATGGCGATCCACCCGACCCGCCGTCGGGCGCGGATGGGGAACGTAGGGTTTGCCATCGTCGACCCGGCCGGAACGAGGCGCCGCGGCACGTGTTTCAGCGTGGGGAATCCGTGAGTGCGAAACTGGAGTGAAGTCGTGACCCGAGCCGTACGCGCCGCATCCGCCGTCGGAATCCTGTTCC
>CAZADC010000466.1:0-389 GCA_964483755.1 uncultured Planctomycetaceae bacterium
GGGAACTTGCCCGGCAGGACGGTCGGCTCGGTGCGGGTGTCGTCGTAGTTCGGCTGGGTGTCGACCGTGTCGAGGTTGATGTCCTGCATCATCTCGACGGCCGCCTCGGTCAGCCGGGCCTCGGTGTATCGCATGGCCGCGGGAGGATCGCCGTCGATCGAGCCGAAGTTGCCCTGCGGATTGACCAGCGGGACGCGCATGTTCCAGTCCTGCCCGAGGCGGACGAGCGTGGGATACACGACGGCCTCGCCGTGCGGATGGTAGTTCCCGGACGTGTCGCCGGCGATCTTGGCGCACTTGCGGTGCTTGGTGCGTGGCCCGAGGTTCAGGTCGTTCATCGCGACCAGGACGCGGCGCTGGGAGGGCTTGAGCCCGTCGCGGACGTCCGG
>CAZADC010000466.1:399-3036 GCA_964483755.1 uncultured Planctomycetaceae bacterium
CGGCAGTGCCCGGTCCACGATGGTGCTCATCGCGTAGGTGAGATAGCTCTCGACGAGCTCCTCCTCGATCTGCAGATCGCGGATTTCCTCGCCCCCGAAGATGATCGGCGTGACGGCCGCCGCGCCGTCGCCCGAGTCGTCCTGTCCGTCGGTCCGCTCGCCGTTTTCGGTCGGTTCTTCAGCCAATGTAAGCTCCGCACTGGTAAAGGTTTGCTACAGAGGGCTCCGTACGAGCCCGGCCGGCGACGCCCTTCGCCCGCCGGGAGTCATCACAAGAACGACATTATCGCATACTCCCCGCGCGAAGTACAGCCCGCGAGCGACGCAAATGCCGCGCAAGCTTGCGAATGCGCACGCCCCGTGGTAGACAAAGGCGGACCTGTCGGAAACTCAGCGGGGACGCTATGACGGCCAACCACGAGACTCCGAACGCCCGCGTGCCGGCGGTACCGTCGCGACCCGGCGCGCCGCTGAACCCGATGCCCCCGGCCGGGGCGGAAGAGGGCGCGCGCTGGCTGCGGCGCGTCCGGCGGGGTCCGATCTGCCTGCTGGCGGTGGTGTGCCTCTCGTTCCTCTGGACGGCCGTGAACGCACTGGGCTTTGCCCCGCCCTGGCCCGGCGCGCTCGTCCACGCCGCGGTCGTCGCGATCCTGCTGATCGTGGGCCTCTGGCTGCTGACCGAGCCCGAGCCGCAGCGCCCGAGCTGGCTGCGGGGCACGCGGCGGGCCGTGCGCATCGGCATTCCGCTCGCCTACGCCGTGTGGTTCGGCTTCTACGGGACCATCGGCTTCCCGAATCTCCGCGAGGACGCGCCGGTCCCGCACGCCCCGTCCGTGGACGCCGCGGACCTGCTCGTCCTCGCCGTCGCCGCCTGGCCGATGCTGGACTGCGCCTGGTACCCCATGGAGCTGTCGGCCCGGCTGCGGGATGGCGTCCTGCGCGTCAACTTCAAGGTCTTCCTGATCGTCCTGGCCGTGCTGGTCGGCCTGGGGCTTCTGGGCGGCATCCTGGAGTTCGCGACGTGGTACATCCCCGGCGGAGAGGGCATGGGACACCCGGCCGCCTATGACATGCCGCCGCGGACGCGCCCGATCTCCGACGCCGACCCGACGTTCCGGGGCACCTTGCGCGGGTTCATCCTCGGTCCGCTCCTCTCGGCCACCGTCACCGGGTGGCTCGTCTGGATCCAGATCCGACTCCTGCGACGCCTGACGTTCGCCGCGAGGAAGCTGGACGGCATGTTGCCAGACGGGAATGCGCCTGCGGAGGGCGGCGAAGGCGGATAGGGACGCCTACATCCGCTCGAGCGTCTCGATGCCGAGCAGCGCCAGGCCGCGGTCGATGGTCGCCGCCGTCAGCCTGCACAGCGCCAGGCGCGACGACCGCACCGGCTCGTCGGACTGCAGCACCGGGCAGCTCTCGTAGAAGCCCATGAACGCGCCGGCCAGGTCGTACAGGTAAGCGCACAGCAGATTCGGCAGGCACTCGGCCGCGACGGCGGCGACGGTTTCGGGGAACTGCGCCAGCCTCACGGTCAGCGTGCGCTCGGCCGAGTCGGTCAGGAGGATGTCGCCGGCAGGCGGGGCGGCGGGCCGCTGCGAATCCGTCTCCCCCTTGCGGAAGATGCTGCGGATTCGGGCGCAGGCGTACTGCATGTACGGGGCGGTGTTGCCGTCCAGCGAGAGCATCCTGTCCCAGGAGAAGACGTAATCGCTCGTGCGATTCTGGGCGAGGTCGGCGTACTTGACCGCCCCGACGCCGACGACGTGGGCGATGCGGTCCAGCTCGTCGGCGGAGAGCTCGTCGCCCCGCTCGGCCGCCTTGGCCGAGACGAGGTCCCGCGCGCGGCGCTCGGCCTCGTCGAGCAGGTCCATGAGCTTGACGGTCCCGCCCTCGCGCGTCTTGAAGGGCTTGCGGTCCTCGCCCGTCATCGTCCCGAAGGCGACGTGCTCCAGCGAGACGTGCGCCGGCGCGAAGCCCGCCTTGCGGGCGACGGCGAACACCTGCCGGAAGTGCAGCGACTGGCGGGAGTCGGTGACGTAGAGGATGCGGTCGGCGGACCAGTCGACGACGCCGTCCGCCTTGCCCCGTCCGCAGCGGAACCACAAGGCCGCCAGGTCCGTCGTCGCGTAGAGATACCCGCCGTCGGACTTCCGCACGATCAGCGGAAGCGGCTCGTCGTCCTTGCCGACGAACTCCGGCAGGAAGACGCACTGGGCGCCCTGCGACTCGCTGAGCAGCCCCTCGGCGTCCAGATGCTGGATCACCTGCGGCAGGTACTCGTTGTAGAAGCTCTCGCCGCGAACGTCGTCGCGGGTGAGGCCCACACCCAAGCGCTTGTATATCTCGTCCGCGTGTCGGAGAGACTGCTCCACGAACAGCTCCCAATAGCTACGCGCTCCGGAATCGCCGCTCTGAAGCGTGACAACCATGGCCCGGGATGCGTCGGCGAATTGCGGGTCGCTGTCGAACTGCTGCTTCGCTTCTCGGTAGAACCCTTCGAGATCATTAATCGCCGGCGCTGCCCAGCCACCCGCCCCGTCGCCGACGGATACATGCTTTCTGAGCTCACGCATCCGCGTTACCAGCATCCCGAACTGGGTTCCCCAGTCGCCGACGTGGTTCTGGCGGATGACG
>CAZADC010000467.1:0-3014 GCA_964483755.1 uncultured Planctomycetaceae bacterium
CGTCTGGCCGGCGTACACCGGCGATGAGCCCCGCATGCGGATGTTCTGGCCGGAAGGCGTCGGTGAATGGGAGACCGTCCGCAAGGCGACGGCGAAGTTCGAGGGGCACACCTGGCCGCGACGGCCGGTCTGGGGGTACGTCAACGAGGCCGACCCGCGCGTGATGGAGATGGAGATCGACGCGGCCGCCGATCACGGCGTCAGCGTCTTCATCTACGACTGGTACTGGTACGACCGCCGCCCGTTCCTCGAGGTATGCCTGAACGAGGGCTACCTGAAGGCCCGCAACAATCACCGCGTGAAGTTCTACCTCATGTGGGCCAATCACGACGTGACGCACACGTGGGACGTCCGCCTTGCCGGGCGGACCGACGACGTCATCTGGACGGCCGGCGTGGACCGTGCGGAGTTCGACCGCCTGACCGGGCGGATCATCGAGCGGTACTTCCCGCACCCGTCGTACTACCGGATCGACGGGCGTCCCGTGTTCATGATCTACGACCTGGCGACGCTCATCGCCGGGCTGGGCGGCGTCGAGACGACGCGGGCGGCGCTGGACGACTTCCGCGAGCGGGCCGAGGCCGCCGGGCTGGGCGGGCTCCATCTCCAGGCCTGCCTGCGCAAGGGCGCGCTGAACCTCAGCGGCGTCGACGCCGGCCCGCCGGTCGCCCACGAGGAGCTGGTCGGGCGGCTCGGTTTCGACAGCGCGACGCACTACCAGTTCGTGCACTTCACGGACGTGGACCGCGACTACGGCGCGATCGTCGACGACGCGGCGGCCGGGTGGGACCGTCTGGCGCGCGAGTGCCCGGTTCCGTACTGCCCGCACGTCAGCGTCGGGTGGGACAACAACCCTCGGTTCCGGGACCTGCGTCCGCCGATCGTCCGCGACAACACGCCCGACGGCCTCCGCCGGGCGCTGGAGCGGGCGAAGGCGCATCTCGACGCCTGCGACGACGCCCCGCGCCTGGTCACCGTCAACAGCTGGAACGAATGGACCGAGACCAGCTATCTTCAGCCGGACGATCTCCACGGGTACGGGTATCTGGAGGCCGTGCGGAGCGTCTTCGGCGCGGGTTGAGGACATGCCCGAAACAGGGGGCCGGCAGCGGGCGTCGCACGGCCGCGATGTCGAGGCGATGGGAACGATTCAGAATTCAGGATCGTAGGACAGTTCCCGGGCCCGCCAGGCGATGCGGCGGACGATCAGGCGGCGGACCTGGATCATGCTGGCGTACGCTTCGAAGCCGATCATCCCGCAGCGCTCGCCGTCAATGGGGTCGGGGTCGGTGACTTCCAGTACCAGCTTCCCGTCGACGAAGACGAACACGTGCCCCCCAATGCTGCCCGCCTGCATGCGATAGACCCGCCCCGGCTGGAAGTCCAGCAAGGGCGTACCGGCGATGAGCTTGTACTCGGGGGACTTCTCGAAGCCCACCTTTCCCTCCCACCAGCCTTCCAGCCCCGCGACGTAGGCCGTGTCGCGGCGGTTGGTCGACTCGTCCCAGCTGCCGCTCCACATGCAGTCGATGTCGTGGGTCGACGGCAATACGGTGCGGCCCTCGAAGTCCAGCATGACGTCGCCGGTGAACTCGCGCCGACAGGTGACCATACCCGGGGCGTTCTCCGGATTGCGCCCGGTCAGCCATTGGCCGTCGACGGCCCATTCGCCGCCGCGGACCTGCCAGTCCTGCTCGAACGTTTCAGGTGTGAAGAGGCGGTCGTACAGCACCTCGCTCTCGTCGAGGTCGATCTGCTTGCGCATGATGTGAAGGGGCTGCATCGGCAGGGCTCCTTTCCCGGGGCGACCATCTGAACCTTCTCGCCCCGGCAAGGCAAGTTGATCTGGCCGGGGCTGTTGACCTTGGCGGGGATGGCCCGCTCGGGTACGATGTCGCCCCGGTCTGCCGGCTCCGGTCCCCGTCTCCAGGTGAGCACATGAAAAAGCCCTCGTACCCCGACAGCGTCTGTGACATCAGCGAGGACGCGTTCTGGAAGCAGGTTCGCTCGCGGCGCGACGTTCCCGAAGCCGACGTCCTCGCCGAGGCGGTTGAGCTCGATCGCGCCGGCAGGAAGGCGAAGGCGTATCGCCGGCTCGTCGAATACCACCGGCGCTCGCTGGATGACCTCTGGCCGCGGGTGCTCGATCAGGCGGAGACGTCCCGATCCGCGCAGGCGGACGCGTCGGCCGACGACGTGCGGGCGCTGCGCATCCGCGGGTGGCACACGAAGACGGTGCACTTCGCCGGGCGGATCGACTGGAACACCCGCGCCTGGGGCGTCCAGGGGCAGTACGGATTTCACTACATGGGCTGGCTGCGTCCGCTGATCGATCGCTTCATCCGCGAGCAGCGCGGCGACGATCGCGATTTCCTCATCGGTCTGATCGATTCCTACTACGCCGCGCGTAACGATCTGGACTGGCTCATCCCGGCGCTGCATCCGGTCTACTACGAGCTGGGCGCCCGCGCGAAGACGAACGTCTTCCTCCCGCTCTACCTGGCGCTGATCCGCACGGGAGACCTGCCCGTCCGCACGGCCGAGGCGTTCGCAAAGCTGTTCCTGGGCTTCGGCCGGTCGCTGCGGCGGCTCCAGAAGGGATATCGGCCGGGCAACTGGCAGATCGTCGGGTGCGCGACGCTGTTCAAGCTGTCGCGCCTGTTCCCGGAATTCGCCGACTCGGCGGCCTGGCGGCGCACGGCGCTGGAGCATCTCGAAGAGCACCTCAAGAAGGACTACTTCTCCGACGGCGCCCACGGGGAGCGCTGCTGGGGCTATGGATACATGAGCCTGGAAGGGCTGATGAACGTCTGGCGGACGGCCGAGCTTCGCGGCGGGCTGGGCGACCGGCGGACGTACTGGCTCCGCAAGATCCGCTCCGCGTTCCGCTGGTACGCAAGGACGCTCGGGCCCGGCTACCGCAAGCCGGCCTACGGAGACTGCTCCCTCTCGCCCGGACGGCATATTCTCGAAACGGCACTGGAGTTTTTCCCGCCCGGAACGGACCTGAACCT
>CAZADC010000468.1:0-2997 GCA_964483755.1 uncultured Planctomycetaceae bacterium
CTCCGCTTCGCGTCGCCCTGGGCTATTGACGGCCGCCCCTGCGGGGCTTGCAGCTATTGACGGCCGCCCCTGCGGGGCTTGGGGACCCGATCGTCTTGCCGGGACCCGACGGTACGATCGCCCCTTGCGGGGCTTACGGCTGTGACGCGCCCCCTCCCGCGCGCGAGCGCGGAGGATTCGCTTCAGCCGCGCCGGGCGCTTGCAGAAACGTTCGGGCCCTGTTAGATTCACCTCGTTCCCGCACCGGATCACGGAAGATCGGATGATTGGACGGATCGCAGGCAAGCTGGAGGAGGTCGTCGACGGGGCCGCCCTCGTCGACTGCGGGGCGGGGTTGTCCTACGAAGTGATGATCCCGGCCTGCGACGTGGAGCGCCTGTCGCGGCGGGCAGGGCAGGACGTCGTGCTGCACACGATCCATTACATGGAGGGCGACCCGTCGCACGGGGCGGTCACGCCGCGACTGGTGGGCTTCCTCGCCGAGACGGATCGCCGGTTCTTCCGCGTCTTCACCACCGTCAAGGGCATCGGAATGCGCAAGGCGCTGCGGGCGCTGGTCCGTCCCGTGAGCGAGGTGGCCGGGGCAATCCAGTCCAAGGACGCCAAGGCGCTGCAGGCGCTGCCGGAGATCGGTCGCCGCACGGCCGAGACGATCATCGCCGAGCTCACCGGGCGGGTCGAGGAGTTCGCCGGCCCGGTCGCGACAGAAGCGGAAACCGAAGAGCTCCCCGAGGCCGCCGCGGAGGCGATCTCCGTGCTGGTCCAGCTCGGCGAGCGCCGGGCCGACGCGGCCGCGCTTGTGGAACGGGTCGTCGCCGTCGCACCCGAACTGGACTCGCCGGAGGCGATCCTCCAGCAGGCGTACAAGCTGAAGGCGGGGAGCAGACAGTAAGACGCAGTCAACAGGCATCGGGCAATAGGCATCGGGCAATAGGCAACAGGGATAAGAAACAGAAGCGCGGAAACAGAAACAACAAAGCGGAAGCAGCGAAGGAGAAGCAACGAAGGAGAGCCGACGACGGAGAAGCAGCGAAAGGGAGGCGACGAAGAAGAAGCAACGAAGGAGGAACAACGAAAGAGAAGCAACAAGGCAGCAAGCGGAAGCGGAAGTGGCCGCGCACCAGAAGCAGCGCGCTGTCGCGGGAACGCAGGCAGCGGCGCCCGATGCGAAGGAAGCGGCAGGCGGTGGTCGATCGAACATGGCGTGACAATGGCGCACAATAGTCGCAGCCCCTGACGGCGCGGGCTTTGGATGACGCGAATTCGCGACAACAGGCACTCGGAAAGATCGGAGCAACGGTGCCAGGATTTCCTGAGACCATGGCGGGGCAAATGACGATTCCGAAGCACCGGCGCCAAGGGCCGGCATCCGTGCCTGCCCCGAGCGCCGCGTGTGCCATTGTTCTTGCTTCTGCTCCCTTCTTGCTCCTGTTTTCCTATTGCCTCTTGCCCATTGCCTATTGCCTGCAGCCAAAACCATGACCCGCGAACGGAAAATCACGGCCGGTGAATCGGCGGGACCGGAGGAGGAGACGTTCAACGCCGCCCTGCGCCCCACGCGCCTGGACGAATGCATCGGCATGGGCGACCTGCTGGAGAAGCTGGAGATCTCCATCGCCGCGTCGCGCCAGCGGGACGAGCCGATGGAGCACGTGCTCCTGCACGGGCCGCCAGGACTCGGCAAGACCACCCTCGCCCACGTCATCGCCAACGAGATGGGCTCGACGATCAAGGTCACGTCCGGCCCGGCGCTGACGCGCCCGAGCGACCTGATCGGCGTGCTGACAAACCTCGAGCGATGCGACGTGCTGTTCATCGACGAGATCCACCGCCTTGCCCCGGCCGTCGAGGAGTACATCTACCCGGCGATGGAGGACTTCAAGGTCGACTTCGTCGTCGATTCCGGCATGCACAGCCGGACGATCAACCTCCCGCTCAAGCCCTTCACGCTGATCGGGGCGACGACGCGGGCCGGGCTGCTCTCCCCGCCGCTGCGGACGCGGTTCGGCATCTCGCACCACCTGGAGTTCTGGACGGAAGAGGACCTGCTCGCCCGCTGCCGCATGACGGCCGAGATGCTCGAGCTCGACCACGACGCCGAGGCGCTGGCGATGCTCGCCGGCCGGGCACGCGGCACGCCGCGGATCGCCAACCGCCTGCTGCGCCGCTGCCGCGACTACGCCCAGGTCAAGGGCGCCGGGCGGCTGACGACGGAGATGGTCATCAAGGCGCTCGAGCTGGAGAGCATCGACGAGCTCGGGCTCGACGCGCTGGACCGCAGCTTCCTGCACAGGATCATCGAGGTCTACCGCGGCGGCCCGGTCGGTATCGAGGCCGTCGCCGCCACACTCGGCGAGGAGACGGACACGCTCGTCGACGTCGTCGAGCCCTACCTCCTCCAGGCCGGGCTGCTCGCCCGCACTCGCCGCGGACGCCTGGCGACGATCAAGGCCTACGAGCACCTCGGCGTCAAGGACGTCCCGCAGCGCGAGGACGACGCCACGCTGTTCAACGGCGACGGGGACGGGGACGACTGACGTGCATCTCCGCCGGTCCGCGGTTTGACGCCGGCGCAGGCCTGCACCATGATGATCGCCCACCGTTCACCTGCAACCAAGGAGTCGAGCGATGTCGTTCCCCTCTCATCGTGCGTTGTCGGGGTTTCTGCTGCCCTTGCTGATCGCCGCCGTCGCCGCGGCCGAGGCGCCGCGGATCGCCAACATCTTTCCCGATTTCCCCGTGAGCTACCGCGACCGGGGACGCGTGCCCTGCGTCGTGACCGGCGAGAACTTCCGCGGCGAGGACCTGGTCGTCCGCTGCTGGGATCCGAAGGCGGACGAGGTGGAGATCGCCGCGGCGGCCGAGGGGCTCGGCGATGAGCCGCCCGCCCTGCCGGCCGAGCCGCCGAAGGACGCACGCACCATCCGCCCGATCGACGTCGAGCGGCAGGTCCTGGTGACCCACCTGACCGGCGTGGCGGCTTGGGTGCAGAACGCC
>CAZADC010000469.1:0-2995 GCA_964483755.1 uncultured Planctomycetaceae bacterium
GATTCCGCGTGCAAATCACAATGCGATTTGCACGCCCTACGCGAGTGCGGCGCTGCGCCGGTTCTGCACAGCCTGAAAGGCTGTGCCACCAATCCCTGCCGGTTCTGCACAGCCTGAAAGGCTGTGCCACCAGTCCCTGCCGGTTCTGCACAGCCGAAGGGCTGTGCCGCCAATCCCTGCCGGTTCTGCACAGCCGAAGGGCTGTGCCGCCAATCCCTGCCGGTCGGGTGCGGCGCGGCGCCGCGTCAGCGGTCGATCACGCCGAGCCCGGCCCGGCCGTCGTCGCCGTCCCAGCGGTGGGCCTTGACCGCGTCGACGATCTGCTGTGCGACCTTGACGGCGGCGAGTCCGTCGCGGGCGGAGACCACCGGCGGGGCGCCCTCGACCACGGTCTTGCGGAACGCCTCGGCCTGGCGGCGGAGCGGCTCGACGGACTCGTCGATCGTCAGCTCCTCGACGGTCAGCAGCTTCGCGTAGTCCACCTGTTGCGCGAGGTCGGACAGGTCGTCGGCGTCGATCTCGCGGGCCATCTGGATCAGGTCGAGGTTGGCGTCCTTGGTGATCGCCACGCCGCTCTTGCGGGCGTAGTCCACGGAAACGTAGGCCGTCTCGGAGAACACCCGCATCTTCCGCTCGGTCTTGATCGCCAGGCGGCTGGCGGTGATGTTGGCGATGCACCCGTCGGCGAACGCCAGGCGGGCGTTGCAGATGTCCTCGTGCTCGCCGATCACGTTGACGCCGACGGCGTGGACGCTCTCGACGGCGCTGCCGGCGAGCATCAGCACCAGGTCGATGTCGTGGATCATCATGTCCAGCACGACGCCCACGTCGGCCGAGCGGAAGGTGAAAGGACTGATCCGGTCGGCCTCGATGAACTTCGGGCGGATGGCGTACTTGCGCATCGCAAGCGCGGCCGGGTTGAATCGTTCGGCGTGCCCGACCTGCACGCTCGCGCCCGTCCGCTCGGCGAGTTCGACGAGCTGTTCGCCCTCGGCGACGTCGCCGGTGAGGGGCTTTTCGATCAGCACCGACCTGCCCGCCTCGACGAACGGTCTCGCCGTCGCCACGTGATGGACCGTCGGCACGGCGATGATCGCGGCGTCGGCGCGTTCGACGGCCTCGCCGACCGACCCGACGGCGGGGCATCCGCGCTGGGCGGCGACGGACTCGGCCGTCGCGGCGTCGGCGTCCACGACGCACGCCAGCTCCACGTCATCCATTTCGCTGAGAACGCGGGCGTGGAGCTTGCCCATCCGCCCGCATCCGATCACGGCCACTCGAAAGCTCATCCCAGATGACTCCGGATCATCGCCAGCCGCTCGGGCGGCAGGTAGCGCTTCGACTCGGGCGGAATCCGACCCCGGTACAGCTCGCGGTGCCGCCCGTAGACCCCGCGGAGGCTTCGCTGGATGAATTCGCACAGGGCGGCGACCTCGCCCTCGACGCCCATGTTGACGAGCTGCTCGATCTTGGTCTGCAGGGCGGCCTCGTCCTCGAACAGCTCCCGCAGGGCGTGGCGCAGCTCGCGCTGCTCGATGCCCCCGAGCCCCGCGGCCGCGATGCCTTCCTCGTACATCCCGCGGACGGCGGGCGGCGAACCGGTGCCCTCGTCGCACGCGAAGAAGGTGTAGGGCGGCACGTCGCGCCGCACGGGGGTCCGGCGCCCGACGCGGGCGTATCGCCCGACCGTCGTGAAGTGATGGGCCCCGGCGAGATCGTCGATCACCGCGCCGCTCTGCACGTGGATGTGCCCGGCGAGCAGCACGCGGCGCCCGAGCGTGGTGCGGTCGTCCACGTAGCAGTCGTGGGCGACGTGGCAGCCTTCGAGCAGGACGTTGTCGTCGCCGATGCGGGTGAGGAATCCGCCGACCTCGGTGCCGATGTGGGCGGTGACCTCCCGCTCGAAACGGTTGCGGTGCCCGATCATCAGCATCGTCGGGCCTCCGGCGTACTTCAGGTCCTGCGGGGCGGCGCCGAGGATGCACCCCTCCGCGAAGGTGTTGTGCGAGCCGATGACGGTGTGCCCGAGGACGGTGACGCGGCGCGTCAGGACCGTGTGCGGACCGATCGTCGCGTCGGGGCCGATGACGCAGAACTCGCCGATGCGGGCCTCGGGCGAGACCCGCGCGGCCGGGTCCACCTCGCGCGTAACCTCCAGGCGGTCAGGCATTGTCGGCCCCGCTTTCGCCGCCGTGGCGCTCGAGAAATTCCACCAGGCGGGCGACGTTGGGGTTGGCGATCAGCTCATCGGCGAGCTTCGCGGCGGGGCGCGCGTGGTCGGCGTGGTCGTTGAACAGCTCGCGGAACGCCGCCCGCAGCGCCTGGATGTCGGCGTCAGCGAACCCGCAGCGCCGCAGCAGCTCGCTGTTGACGCCGCGGACGCGGAAGGGGAAGCCCTGGACCATCGAGAACGGCGGGGCGTGGCGCTCGATGACGGCGTGCCCGGCGATGAAGGCGTAGGCGCCCACCACCGCGTCACGGCGGATCGTCGCGAACCCGCTGGTGCGGACGTAGTCCTCCAGCACCGCCCGGGCGCCGACGTGCGTGCAGTTGGCGAACACGCCGTGGTCGCCGACGCTCGCGCCCGGACCGATCTCGCAGGCGATCATGACCAGGTTCCCGTCGCCGACGCGGGTGGGTTCATCCGAGCCGCCGTAGATCGTCGCGTGCTCGCGGACATCGTTGGCCTGTCCGATCACGCACCGCCCGCCGCCGTCGCCGCCCTCGCTCGTGCCGACTACCGCTTGCGGGAAGATGTGCGTCTTCTCACCGAGGACGGTCCGCCCGGTCACGCTGGCGTTGCTGTCGATCCGGGAGCCGGCGCGGATCTCCACCTCCGGGCCCACGTAGGCGAACGGACCGATCGCCACGTCCGGGGCGATCCGGGCGGTGGAGGCGACGACGGCTTTGTCGGATATCTGCGGCATCTGCGTTCGGCTCCGGAAGGGCCCCGCGGACGGTTATACCGGCTCGGCGTCCACGAGCATGAACTTGA
>CAZADC010000470.1:0-2975 GCA_964483755.1 uncultured Planctomycetaceae bacterium
ACCGGCGGGCGACAAGTGGCGCCGCGGCATGCATCCGGCGGCGCCGGTCACCTACGCCCCCTACCCCGGCGAACGGGTCATCATCAGCGGCGGGCGGAGGATCGACGGGTTCGAGGAGACGCAGGTCAACGGCGTGGACGCCTGGGTGGCGGACCTGCCGCGGGTGCGGGACGGATCGTGGTCGTTCCGCCAGCTGTGGGTGAACGGGCGGCGGGCCGGGCGCCCGAAGCTCCCGAAGAAGGGCCTGTTCCGCATCGAGAAGGTCATCGACGCGAAGTTCGAGGGCACGATGTGGCAGACGGTCTTCCACGGGCAGGACCGGTTCATCTACAGGAAGGGCGACCTCGACGACTTCCACAACCTCGAGGACGTGGAGTTCGTCGCGCTGCACTTCTGGATCGACACGCACCGCCGCTTCAAGCGGATCGACACGAAGAAGCGCCTCGCCGTGCTGGACGGTCCCAGCCGCATGCGCCTCACCGACGACCACAGCAAGACGCCCGCGCAGTACTACGTCGCCAACGTCTTCGAGGCGCTGTGCGACCCGGGCGAGTGGTATCTCGACCGCCCGGCCGGGAAGCTCTACTATGTGCCGCGTCCCGGCGAGACGATCGACGACGCGGAGGTCATCGCCCCGGTCCTGCCGGAGGTGATGCGTCTGGAAGGCGACACGGTCGACCCGGACCTGTCCGGCGACGCGAAGGGCAAAAACGCCGGCCGGCCGCTGGCGGGCGACCGTCCCGTCCAGTGCCTGCGTTTTGAGGGGCTGACGTTCAGCCACTGCGAGTGGACGCCGAGCGGCGAGGCGGAGCGCAACGCCACCCCCCAGGCGGCGTGCCACGTCCCCGGCGGCGTGAACGTGCTCAACGCGCGGGTCGTGGACTTCGTCGGATGCGAGTTCACGCACCTCGGCGGATACGGCGTCGAACTGGCGGCCGGGTGCTCGGAGGTGAACTTCACCGGGTGCGACGTGACCGACGTAGGCGCCGGCGGCGTGAAGGTCTGGCACGGGTGCCGGCGGAACACCGTCAGCGACTGCGAGATCGCCGACGGCGGGCACCTGTACCACATGGGCGTCGGCGCGGTGATCGGCAAGTCGAGCGGGAACAAGCTGCTGCACAACCACATTCACGACTTCGACTACTCGGGCATCAGCGTCGGGTGGACGTGGGGCTACGCGGAGTCGAACGCCTACGGGAACATCATCGAGTACAACCACGTTCACGACATCGGGCGCGGCAAGCTCAGCGACATGGGCGGCATCTACACGCTGGGCGTCTCGCCCGGCACCCGCATCCGTCACAACGTCTTCCACGACATCACGTCGCGCGGCTACGGCGGGTGGGCGATCTACACCGACGAGGGCAGCACCGACGTGCTGATCGAGAACAACCTCTCCTACCGCACGAACTGCTCGGGCTTCCACCAGCACTACGGCAGGGACAACCTGGTGCGGAACAACATCTTCGCGTTCGGGGGCGAGGCGCAGGTGCAACGTTCCGTGTCGGAGGAACACTGCTCGTTCCTGTTCGTCGGCAACATCGTCTACGCCGACAACGACGGCAAGATGGTCATCGGCAACTGGGCCAACGACAACGCCGTCATGGACCGCAACGTCTACTTCCACGCCTCGGGAAGGAAGATGCGGTTCGACGGAATGACCTTCAGGCAGTGGCAGAAGCGCGGGATGGACAAGCACTCGATCGCCGCGGACCCGAAGTTCAAGGACCCCGCCAACGGCGACTTCACGCTGGCGAAATCCTCGCCCGCGGCCGAGATCGGCTTCCAGGAGTTCGACGTCTCGACCGTGGGCCCGCGAGCGGAGATGCGCAAACGCTGAGCCGGGCGGCGTAGCGTCCAGAGTCGAATCAGGGACAGGCGATGCGAATCGCGTACGGCGTGCACGGATACGGGCGCGGACACGCGGCGAGGGCGATGGCGATCCTCCCGGAGCTGTCCCGCCGCCACGACGTGCTTCTGCTGGTCGGCGGCGACGCCTGGGACGCGCTGAGCGGCGCCTGGCCGGTCGTGCGGATTCCCCACATGCGCTACGAGCTGAACCGGCGCGGGCGCCGTTCGCCCGTTCAGACGCTCCGGCGGAACATCCCGGCCATCGCGGACCTCCGCGTGCGCGGCCCGGGCCTGCAGATGGTCGCCGACACGCTGAAGGAATTCGACCCGGACGTGGTGCTCTGCGACAGCTGCGCGTGGACCCACCGCGCCGCCGCCGTGCTGGGCATCCCCCGCATCAGCTTCGACCACTTCGCCGTGCTCGTCCACTGCCGCTGGCCGATGGCATGGCATGAGCGCATCCCGGCCGGGTTCGAGGCGTTCTGCTACCGGCGGCTGATGGGCGAGCCGGAGCGGATCGTCATCGCGAGCTTCTACCAGCCGCCGCCGCGGCGCGAGGGCGTCGAGGTGGTCGGGCCCGTCCTCCGCGACGCCGTGCACGACGTCTCGCCCTCGCGCGGGGACTACCTGATGGTGTACCTGAGCAACGGCGAGCATCACTACACCCCGGCCGTCCGTGACGGGTTGCTCGCGCTGGACTGTCCGGTGAAGGCATACGGCACGGGCTGCGACGGGAGGGAGGGCAACATCGAGTACCGCCCGCCGGCGAACCGGGAGTTTCTGGAGGACCTGGCCGGGTCGCGGGCGATTTTCTCCACCGCGGGCAACCAGCTCATCTCCGAGGCGATCTATTTCCACAAGCCGATGCTCCTGCTGCCCGAGGATTCGCTGGAGCAGAAGCTCAACGCGCGGGCGATCGAGCGCATGGGCTGCGGCATGGGCGTCAGACCGGGACGGGTGAACGGCGATGTGCTGGCCGAGTTTCTGCGGCGCGAAGACGAATTCGCGGACAACGTCGCCGACGCCCCCTGCCGCGACGGTCGGACCGCCGCCGTCGAAACCATCGAGCGATTCGCCGCCGAGCTGACCGCTTCCGCAGACGGCTGACGCCGGGCCGACGAGCC
>CAZADC010000471.1:0-2944 GCA_964483755.1 uncultured Planctomycetaceae bacterium
GGCGCTCATCGCCGTCGCGGCCGTCAGCAGCGCGGCCAGGATTGTCACGCGTCGCTTCATCGCGGCCTCCTCACACCTATAGAACCCGATTCGCCCCGGTTTGTTCGAGGAAAAATCCCGCCGCCGCCTCAGGCGAAGTGCGTGCTGTAACGCTCCATGGCGTCCATCAGCGCCTCGGCGTTGGCGAGCGGGATGCCCGGGTACATGCCGTGCTTGAGCATCAGCCCGCCCTCCCGGCTGCCGAGCGTCTCGACCTCGCGGCGGATCAGGGCGTCGACCTCCTCGGGCGTGCCGAAGCGCGTGACCCGCTGGCGGTCGACGTCCAGGTCGACGCAAACGCGGCCTTTGAGGCGGTCGGCGATCCAGTCGATCCCGTTGACCAGGTCCTGCAGGTTGATCACCTCGACGCCGCCGTCGATCAGGTCATCGAGCAGCTCGCGGACGTCGCCGTCGGAGTGCATGTGGACGACGCACCCGGCCGCGCGGGCGGGCGCCATCAGCCGCTCGTAGATCGGCTTGACGCAGCGGCGGAAGCACGCCGGCGAGAGCATCGGCCCGCGCTGCATCCCGAGGTCCTCCGGGTAGCCCATCCACTCGGCGCCGAGGGCGACGTACCGCTCGACCAGGCGGGCGTTGAACCGCTCGATCATCCCCAGCAGCGCATCCAGGCGCGGCTCGCCGTCCATCATGTCCAGCAGCAGGTTCTCGTACCCGCGGATGTAGATCGCCCGCAGAAAGGTGTGCCCGTGATCGAGCCCGCCGGATCGCAGGCGCCCGTCGCGCCTGGCGGCGGCGAAGCCGGCGGCGACGGCGTCCCAGGGGCGCCCGCCGAGAGCGGGGTCGTCCGGGTCGGCCGGGGGATCGTAGCTCGCGAAGTCGCCCCAGTCGTCCAGCGCGTGGGAGATCACCTGCGGCGCGATGCCGGGATCGGTCGTCAGCCAGGTGCATCCCCACGGCCCGCGCCACGTCTCGCCGCTCGCGCGACCGGTCGGCGGGGCGGGCGGCTCGCTCGGTCGCTCGAAGCCCGGAAACAGCAGCGGGTGCGCCGCCATCAGGTCCCACAGCGCCTCGGGCGGGTAGTGATGCCAGCACGCCGCGTTGATGACGAAGTTCACCGGGATCCGCTCGGGCCGCTCGAAACGCACGGCCCGCAGGAGGTTCTCGCGCTCGGTCATGGTCCCGAGAATGTACCCGCTCGGCGCCCGGCTGCAAGCTGCGAGCGCAACGCAGCCCGCGCGGCAGACGCATTCTCCATTCCAGGCGAGGCGGCTTTCCGAGGCCGCCGCGTGCCGACGTGACCGGCGCCGGGCTTTATTCCGGGGATGCTCTCGTGTATCGTGAGCGGCTCGACGACCGTCACCGGAAAGGATCACTCCATGGCGACGCTGGACATCGGTGTGCTGGTTCCGCTGGTCGAGGACCCCGAGCCGGAGCTGGCGAAGGTGCAGGCGCTGGGGCTTCGCTCCTGCCAGGTCTGCTCGTGGGACCCGGACGTGTGGACGGACGCCACGGGCGAGAAGCTCACCCGCGCGGCCGAGGAGCATGGCGTGCGGATCAGCACGTTCTGGTCCGGCTATCCGGGCCCGGCCGAGTGGAACTTCATCGACGGTCCGAAGACGATCGGGCTCGTGCCGCCCGAGTACCGGGACGTGCGGGTCGAGGCGCTGCAGAAGGCGGCCGGGTTCGCCGCGAAGTGGAACCTGCCGTCGATCACGACGCACGTGGGTTTCCTGCCCGAGGACCCGAACGACGCGCTGTACGCGCCGACGGTCGAGGCGCTCAAGGCCGTCGCCGGACGCTGCGCGGAGTTGGGGATCGATTTCTGCTTCGAGACCGGGCAGGAGACGCCCGTCACGCTGCTGCGGACGATCGAACGGGTCGGCACGGGCAACCTGGGCGTCAACCTGGATTGCGCAAACCTGATCCTCTACGGCAAGGCGAACCCGGTCGACGCCCTGGACGTGTTCGGTCGGTACGTTCGCGACACGCACATGAAGGACGGGCTCTACCCGACCGACGGCGACAACCTCGGGCGTGAGGCGCCGCTGGGCGAGGGCAAGGCGAACGTTCCGGCGCTGGTCGCGGGGCTCAAGGAACTCGGCTACGACGGCCCGCTGACGATCGAGCGGGAGATTTCCGGCCCGCAGCAGACGGCCGACATCAAGAGAGCGATCGAACTGCTCCGCCCGCTGTGTTGAGCGATATTGCGGGAGTTCGTCCGGGCGGAACAGGCTTTCAGCCTGTTCTGCACAGCCTGAAAGGCTGTGCCACCGCTATTGGAGATGGATGACTCCGCTTTAGCGGCGGGCGACGCATACCAGGAGGTTGAGGAACGATGGCGCTGTTCGGCAAGGCGATCGCGAAGCTCACCCGCGGCCTGAGCAAGACCCGCAAGAAATTCGTCAGCGGGCTCAAGTCGCTCCTGTCCGGGCGGAAGCTCGACGCGGAGCTGATGGACGAGCTGGAGGAGAAGCTCATCGAAGCCGACATGGGCGTCGGCACCGCCCTGCGCATCCGCGAGGACCTGGAGCAGGCCTACGCCGAGAAGCGCGTCCAGAGCGGCGACGAGGTCATCGACTTCCTCAAGACGGAGATCAAGAGCTACTGGCCGGAGTCGGACCGCAAGGTGCACTTCGCCGACGCGCCGCCGACGGTGATCCTCGTCGCGGGGATCAACGGGTCGGGCAAGACGACGTCCGTGGCGAAGCTGGCGTATCAGTTCAGGCAGGAGGGCAAGTCGGTGCTGCTGGCGGCCGCGGACACCTTCCGCGCGGCCGCCGTGGAGCAGTTGACGATCTGGGCGGATCGCCTGGACGTCGAGATCGTCAAGGGGTCGGGGACGGACCCGGGGGCGGTGGTGTTCGACGCCTGTGACGCGGCGATTGCGCGGGGCGCCGACGTGCTGCTGGTCGACACAGCCGGACGGCTTCACACGCAGGACAAC
>CAZADC010000472.1:0-2939 GCA_964483755.1 uncultured Planctomycetaceae bacterium
GCTTCACACAGCCGGGATCGACCTGTGGTACACCGACTGCGACGGCGACGTTCGCCCGCTGCTGCCCGGGTTCCTGGCCGCCGGGATCAACTGCCTGTTCCCCTACGAGGTGAACTCCTGCTGCCATCCCGTCGAGCTGCTGGACGAGTTCGGCAAGGACCTGCGCATCATGGGCGGCGTGGACAAGATGGAGCTGGCGAAGGGGCGCGACGCGATCAAGGCGTACCTGGAGTCGCTGGTCCCCGCCGTCGAGCGGGGCGGGTACATTCCGTTCTGCGATCACCGCTGCCCGCCGAACGTCAGGCCGGACGACTACCTGTACTACCTCGACCTGAAGGAAGAGATGTTCGGCCTCGATTCCGGCCGGGACTTCAGCTTCGACGGGTAGGCCGGGCGCCCGGTTCACCGTGCAGCCATGGTAGCAGCGGCCCCGCGCCCTGCGGCTGCGGGGCAACCGTTGAAGGCGGTGTTCTGAGCTTTGTCGCCCACGGGCCTGCGGCGGCTTGCGTTCGGGGCGCGGGTGTGCACAATGACGCCCGACAGCCGTCGTTCGGGCCGGCGGCGCAAGCGCGGGACAGCGGATGACGCCGCCCGGCGGCGGCCTCCCCAGCACCAGGAGCGGACTCGATGGGCGGCTTCTTCGGCGTCGTATCGGATGAAGATTGCGTCAAGGACCTCTACTACGGCACGGACTACCACTCGCACCTCGGCACGCGGCGCGGCGGGCTGGCGGTCCGCAACGACGACGGCATCAGCCGCATCATCCACAACATCGAGAACGCCCAGTTCCGCGCCAAGTTCGACGACGACGTCGGCTCGCTGCACGGGACCCGCGGCATCGGCGTCATCAGCGATCACGAGGACCAGCCCCTCCTGATCCGTTCGCATCTCGGCTGCTACGCGATCGTCACGGTGGGCAAGGTCGCCAACGCCGAACGGCTCGCCGCCGACGCCGAGGCGCGTGGCGCGCACTTTGCCGAGGTCGCCGACGGCGAGGCGAACCCCACCGAGATCATCGCCACGCTGATCAACCGGGAGGCGACGTTCGAGGAGGGCATCCGCAACGCCCAGGAAGCGATCGAGGGTTCGGCCTCCATGCTGCTGCTGACCGACGAGGGGCTCTACGCCGCGCGAGACCGCCTCGGGCGGACGCCGGTGATTCTGGGCCGACGGCAGGGGGCCCGCGCGGTGACGATGGAGACCTGCGCGTTTCCGAATCTCGAGTACGAGGTCGACCGTGAGCTCGGGCCCGGCGAGGTGGTCCTGGTCACCGCCGACGGCGCCGAGCAGCGCCTCCCGCCCGGCGAGCGGATGCAGATGTGCACGTTCCTGTGGGTCTACTACGGCTATCCCGCCTCGACGTACGAGGGGATCAACGTCGAGATCGCGCGCAACCGCTGCGGCGAGGCGCTGGCCAAACGCGACGACGCCCGCCCCGACCTGGTCGCCGGCATTCCCGACTCCGGCACGGCCCACGCCATCGGATACGCCAACGCCGCCGGCGTGCCGTACCGGCGTCCGTTCGTGAAATACACCCCCACCTGGCCGCGAAGCTTCATGCCGCAGAACCAGAGAATCCGCGACCGCGTCGCCCGCATGAAGCTCGTGCCGATCCGCGACATCATCGACGGTCAGTCCATGCTGTTCTGCGAGGACTCCATCGTCCGCGGCACGCAGCTCAAGGGCACCATCCAGCGCCTCTACGACTACGGCGCGAGGGAAATCCACATGCGCCCGGCGTGTCCGCCGCTGGTGCACGGGTGCGGGTTCCTGAACTTCTCCCAGTCCCGCAGCGAGCTGGACCTCGCCGGGCGGCGGGCGATCCACGAGATCGAAGGCGCAGACGACGCGAATCTCCAGGAGTACGCCGACCCGCACTCCGACAAGTACTGCGCGATGGTCGAGCGCATCCGGAAGCGCCTGAACCTGACGTCGCTGCAGTACCAGCAGCTCGACGACCTGGTGTCCGCCATCGGGCTGGGGACCGAGAAGCTCTGCACCTACTGCTGGACGGGCGCGTGCAACGTCTGAGCAAGCCGCCGCGCCGAGCAGACGCCAGCGTCAGTCGACCGCTTCCTTGGCCTTCTGGATGGCCGCTTCCTTGGTCTCTTCGACCTTGGCAACGCCTTTCTGCGTGGTCTTGCCCACGTCGCCGATCGGTCCTTCCTGCTCGGCGGCCTTCTCGCTGGCGATGTCCACGGTCTCGAAGAGGATCGTCGTGCACCCTGCGTGAACGAGCAACACCATCAGCAGGCCCGCAGCCGACGCGAGCATGCGTCTCGGCAGCGCGTGTTTCATGGTCCGTCTCCGCGACGCTGGTTGTCACGGATCACTGTAGCGCGATCCAATCGGTCGCAGCCCGTGTGATCTGCCCCGAGCCGCCGGGTCGACCCGAGCGGGCTTCCGCCGCGCGAAACCTTGCCGCGCGGGGTTGACACCCGCGTCGCGTTGCCCTACCTATGACGTTTTCCGCCCCGACCCGCGCGGAGAGTCGGACATCCCCGCCGGGCGGGGCGAGCACCCCAGGCGACCCACGGGAGCCGTCAATGAAGATTTTCGTCGTGAACTGCGGCAGCAGCTCGATCAAGTACCAGTTGTTCAGCATGACAAAGGAGACGGTGCTCAGCCGGGGCATCGTCGAGCGCGTGGGGGAAGACGACGCCGTCCTGCGTCACACGGTGAACCACACGACCTACGAGCGGCATCTCGGTCCGGCCGATCACGCGACCGGCATGAAGTACATCATCGAGGCGCTGCTCAGCGGGGGCACGGGCGTGATCAAGTCGATCGACGAGATCGAGGGCGTCGGGCACCGCGTCGTCCACGGCGGGGAGGACATGTCCGATTCGCACCTCATCGACGACGAAGTCATCCGGATCATCGAACGCAACGCCGAGCTCGCCCCGCTGCACAACCCGCCGAATCTCGCCGGAATCCGC
>CAZADC010000473.1:0-2925 GCA_964483755.1 uncultured Planctomycetaceae bacterium
TCTCTCCCGCTCTGTGTGCGACATGATTTCGTGCCACGAAATCATGTCGCACACGCACAAGCCCTGGCGCAGCCGACGGCCGGCGTCGGGCTCATCGCGCCTGGCGGAGGGCGCGTTCGACTTCCTCGCGGACATCCTGCACGCTCGCCAGGTGCAGCCAGACCACCGGGCTGACACGCCCCTCGCTCGTCTCGAAGGCGAGCGTCCCCAGTCCGAGCGGTCGCTCGGCGATCCCGGACGTCTGCACGACCCGCCGCAGGTCTCGCAGTCGCTCGTGGCGGACGTCCGACCGCGCGACGCCCCGGAGGACCATCACGCGGCGGTTGGTGAGGATGTACAGGCGACCCAGCCACTGGAGGCAGGCGAGGAAGACGCGTCCCAGCGCGATGCCCGCGGCCAGGAGGAGGATGCCGTTGAGCGGGAGGGACATGCCCCAGGCCTCCCTGGCGAGGGCCGCGGCGCCGGCCAGCACGCCGGCCAGCACGAGCGCCACCCGCGAGACGAGCAGCAGGAACCACGGGCTGGGTTTGACCGCCAGGATCACCACCTCGCCGTCCTGGAGAAGCTCCTCGACGGCGACGGCGTCGGCGCCGCAGACACAACTCGCCGGCTCGGCCGAGGGGGTCATGATCCGACCTCCTCGGCGGGAGCGCGGAACTCGTGCACCTGCGGGAGGTTGCGGTACAGGTCGTCGTAGTCCAGCCCGTAGCCGACGACGAAGGCCTCGCCGACGTCGAAGCCCACGAACTCGGCGTCGGCGTCGCGAAGGCGCAGCGAAGCGGGCTTGCGCAGAAGGACGCACGCCCGCACGTCGCGGCAGGAGCGCTGCCCGAGGGCGTCGCGCAGGGCCCCGAGCGTCAGTTCGGTGTCGAGGATGTCGTCGACGATCAGCACGCGCCGCCCGGAGAGTCGATCGCCAAGCGGGGTCTGGAGCTCCGCACCGGTCGACTGCGTGGCCCGCCCGGGATAGGAGGCGATCTTGATGGTCTCGATCCGCAGGCGCATCGGCAGGCGGCGGATCAGGTCGGCCAGGAACACAAGCGAACCGGTGAGCACGCCCATGACGGTCAGCTCGCCGCCCGTCCCGTAATGTGACGCAATCTCGTCGGCCAGCTCGTCGAGCCGTCGGTCGATGCGCTCCCGGCCGACGACGACCGGACCGATGCGCTTGTCGTTCAGCGGCGGGTTGTCCGAGGTCGGGCAGATCGGCGCACTCCTGGACCGCCAAATGCCGGGAATCCCGCAAACCTGTCGGCATTGTACGTGTCCGCCGACGCGAATGAAACCCCGCAGCGAGCTCCACCGTCGCGGCCTGCCGGAGGAGTCAAAAACCGGCCGGAATTTGACTTGCGGGCCTGAGCGGCCGATCCGGAGAATACTGTGCACCACCGACGGAAAACGAGACGGCGAGTTCGCGTTGAGATCGTCTCGCCCGGACGGCTACGATGGGATGATCTTCGCAGCAGACCTCTAATGAAGGAGCGCACCATGCAGACTGCACGCAGACTCACATGCGTCCTCTTGATCGGACTGACGGCGGCCGCGGCGACCGCCCAGCCGGCGAAACCCGTAATGCAGCACATCCCCTCGGGGGCGATGGGCTTCGCGGTGGTCAACAACGTTTCCAAGATGGCGGCCAACGCCGAGGCGATGCTCACCGACCTCGGGGTGGCGCCGATGATGGGCATCAACCCCGAGGAGGGCATGGGGCTGATGGACATGATGCGCGGCGCGGCCATGCTGGGCGAGGGCTTCAACCCGGACGGCGGGTTCGCCTTCGTCATGCTCGACCCGCAGCAGTTCGACGTGGACCTGCTGGCGATGATGGAAGGCCCGCCGGCGGGCGCCGAGCCGCCCAAACTGCCGTTCGTGGTCTTCGTGCCCGGATCGAGCGTCGAGGGCTTGTTCGGCAACTACGAGTTGAAGCCCGAGGGCGCCTACACGCTCGTTCAGCTCCGCATGGGCCCGATGTACGCCGCCGAACGACCGGGATACGTCCTGCTCAGCCCCCGCACCGACGCGCTGGACGCGATCGGCTCGGAGATCAAGCCCGTTTCCACCACGCTCGACAAGGCCCACCAGGGCCTGCTGGCCGGCAGCGACGTCGGCGTGTCGCTCAACATGCGGATCGTCGGCCCACTCTACAGCCGCATGCTGGAGAAGTTCGCTTCGACGTCCCACGGCCCCCGGGGCGCCGCACCCACCGCCCTGATGAAGATGTACATGGACATCTACGACCAGATGCTCTCCCAGACCGAGGACGTGACGCTCGGCTTGAGCATGCCGGAAGACGGGCTGGTGCTCCAGGAGATGGTGAGCTTCCGTCCCGACAGCGAGTTCGGGAAGATCATGAGCGGGCTGAAGCTGCGGGAGGCGAAGATCGACCTCGCCCGCGTACCGGACATGCCTTATGTCCTCGCGATGGGAACGGTCAACAGCGACCCGACGCCGGCCGAACGGAAGCTCGCCGAGCGCTGGATGGACCGGATATTCGCGATGGAGGCCATGGCGGCCGTTCCGGAGGAAACGCTCGAGAAGCTGAAGCAGCTCTCGCTGGACCTCGATGAGCAGATCGTTGCGTGCCAGTTCGTGGGCGGCGGCGCTCCGGCCGGCAGCGGCGTGTTCGCCCTGTCAGCGGTCATGACGGTCAAGGACGCGGGCAAGACGATGGACATGCTCGTCGAGGGAGCATCGACCACCGAGACCATGATCAAGGCGATGGTGGACGATGACGACGTCGAGCAGCTCTCGATTGTCCACGCCGCGGGCGTGGCGACGGTGGACGGCGTCAGCGTCGACGAGATCGCCGTCAAGCACCCCGAGCTGGAAGCGGGCCTGTCCGAGACCGACCGCGAGGAGATGACGATGGTCCTCGGCGAGGACAAGCTCCGTCTGCTGATCGCGAAGGTCGACAAGGAGACGCTG
>CAZADC010000474.1:0-2913 GCA_964483755.1 uncultured Planctomycetaceae bacterium
GCGCGGGGGTCGGCGTTGCCGATGTCCTCGCTGGCGAGGATGGCGATCCGCCGCGCGATGAAGCGCGGGTCCTCGCCGGCGACGAGCATCCGCGCCAGCCAGTAGACGGCCGCGTCGGGATCGCTGCCGCGCATCGACTTGATCAGCGCGCTGGCGGCGTCGTAGTGCTCGTCGCCGGTCCCGTCGTACTGAATCGCCTTGGCCTGGATGGACTCCTGCGCGACGGACAGGTCGAACGTCACCGGCTCGTCGGGCGACTCGTGAAACTTCGCCTGGCTCATGACGCCGACCTCGAGCGCCGTCAGGGCCCGGCGGGCGTCGCCGTCGCTGACCTCGGCGAGATGCTCCAGGGCTTCGTCGGCGGCGCGGACGTTGTATTCGCCCAGCCCGCGCTCGCGGTCGGCCAGCGCCCGCCGCAGCAGCGCGACCACCTGCTCGTTATCCAGCGGGCGGAACTCGAAGACGGTCGACCGCGACAGCAGCGGCGAGTTGATGGCGAAGTACGGGTTCTCGGTCGTCGCCCCGATCAGCAGGATCACGCCGTTCTCGACGTCGTTGAGCAGCACGTCCTGCTGGGCCCGGTTGAAGCGGTGGACCTCGTCGATGAACAGGACGGTCCGTCGCCCGGCGGACGAGAGCGTCGCCCGGGCCCGCTCGATGATCTCGCGGACATCCCTCACCGACGCCCCGGCCGCGTTGAGCGTGTGGAACTCGCAGTCGCACCGCCGCGCGATGACGTGCGCGAGGGTCGTCTTGCCCGCGCCCGGCGGCCCGTGGAACACCAGGCTGCTCAGCCGGTCCGACTCGATCATCCGCCGCAGCATCTTGCCCGCCCCGAGGAAATGCTCCTGCCCGAGCACCTCGTCGACGTCGCGCGGGCGCATCCGGACGGCCAGCGGGGCGTTGGCGGCGATCGCGGCGTCCTCGGCGTCCTTGAACAGGTCCGTCATGACGGACCGATTATAGCCCGCCGCGATGCGCCCACAAAGTGGGCGCGGCGCTTGACCGGCCGATGGCAGAAGCTATACCGGAATGCTGTTCCGCCCCGAACGAAAGGAGCGCCGGACGTGTCGGTAGAGACCAATCGCTTTGACGACCTGGCTGCGAAGCTCGACGCCGACATGGTGCGCGTGGAGGCAGGGCCGTTCCCTTACGGGCTGACGGACGTCCAGCGCCGCGCCGCGGCCAAGACGGCCGGTGTGCATCCGGACCAGCTTCACTTCCATTCCCGATCCCTGACGGCCGTGACGCCGGAGTTCTGGATCGACCGGTATCCCGTCACCCGCGCCCAGTTCCTGCGTTTCTGCCGCGAGACCGACCACCGCATGCCGTACAACGGCTGGCTGGTCGGGTGGACGGAGCTGACGGACATCCGGGACGTGTCCGACCCCGCGGCCGCGGTGGCGCCGGTCGTGGGGGTCAACGCCGCCGACGCCGAGGCCTACGCCGCCTGGGCGGGCAAGCGTCTGGCGACGGACATCGAGTGGGAAAAGGCCGCCCGGGGCGCCGACGGAAGGCTCTGCCCCTGGGGCGACGACGCGTCGCAACACTGCTCGCCGGGCGGGCTGCCGTTGACGGATCTGCCGCCGGTCGGCTCGTCCGGGTCCGTCAGCCCGTGCGGAGCGCGGGACATGTGCGCCCTGGTGTGCGAGTGGGTCCGTCGCACGATCGCGCCGGCGAGTCCGGACGGCTCGGCCGTCGACACGTTCGCGCACGTGCTGGCCGGCGGGAGCATGCTGCACGTCCAGCCGTACTCGCACTACGCGACGAACCGGCTGAGCTGGCACCCCGCGATGCGGATTTACACCTCCGGCTTCCGCTGCGTAGCCGACACGCCGCCGGCGGAGCCGGCTCCAGCGGACCTGCCCGACGCCGGGCGGGCCGTCGAGCCGGTCGGGATCGACGCCGGCGCATTCGGGCGGGACGCCATTCGCATCGAGCCGACGGAGACGACGACCGTAAGGATTCACGTGCCGTGGTTCCCTCGCGGGATGTGGGTGCTGGACTGTCCCGAGTCGTCCTGGCCGCCGTTCGGGGGGGCGAACGACTGGCCGGACGGTCCGGAGTCGGCCTGGCGGGTCGACTGGCGGCAGGAAGGGGTCTCCGACGCGCGCTACCGTCGAGAGGCCGACGGGCGCCGCGTCGGGTTCGACATCGCCGCGGAGGGCGACCTCGTGCGGTACGAGATGCGCGTCGAGGGCGTGAGCGGCTACCTCGGGGGCCTGTGCCTCAAGACGCTCAGCGCGCAGTTTTCCAGCCAGGAGCGCCTCACGCAGTGCAAGTGGTCGGACGGAGAGCTTGTCCGCTGCTGCGACCTGCCGCTCGATGCGTCGAACGCGAAGTCGCTCGGCTGGACGCTGGGGGACGTCGAGGACGGGATGATCGTCATGCGATCGTACGACGGCGGGGGGTACGTGGTGCTCTTCGGGCCGCCGGGCTGCGGCACGTGGGGCAACGGCTGGCCTCACTGCACGCACTTCGAGGGCGATGCGGGGCGATTCACCGACCGCGTCCGCTGCGCGATTCTGTTCTTCGTCGGAAGCGAGGCGGAGCTTCGCCGCCGCGTCGAGCCGATCCGCCGGGAGCTGGACGGCGCGTAGTCACGCGGTGCCGACGGCGGGGCAGCGGGCGCGGACGTTGTCGAGGATGTTCATGTAGTTGATGTACGCGTCGTAGGGCGACTCGTACGGGTTGAAGTACTTGTGCACGTCGCCGTCGGCGAAGTACTTGGTGCACATGTAGTAGAAGTGGTCGGAGGTCTGGAGCTTGCGCCAGTCGTCGAGCAGGACCTCGTCGTCGGCGTCGCGGACGTCCGGGCCCATTTCGTAGACGTCGTGGAGGGCGTTGGACTGCATCGAATTGCCCAGCCAGGCGGAGATGTCGCGCTCGGTGTCGGCCCAGGAGATCATGTGG
>CAZADC010000475.1:0-2905 GCA_964483755.1 uncultured Planctomycetaceae bacterium
CAACTGCAGACTTCAGAGAACGGGCTATGGGTCTGTAATCGACGCGAGGGAGCCCGGAAAGGCGTCCTTGCGTCGGTTCGGCGGTGGTTAGGAATGCCGGGATGTTGTCTCCACTGGACTTACGCGCGGCCGGAAGGAGGCCCGATCAATGCTTCCGGAATGGTTGATGGCGCTGCTGGTGCGGCTGAAGGATCGCCGGTCGACTTGTCGCAACGGTCGTGGACAGCGCTGCCGCCATCGGGGCTTCGCATCGGAATCGCGCTGACAGGTGGCGCAGTCGAGCGAGTGATCCGTCCGCGCATCAGCCGGAACGCCCATCCCAGCGTGCGGCGTATCGTAAGCGACAGCCCCCAGATGCCGAGCGCCTGCATCCCCGCCTTGGCCAGATACAAGCTGCTTCCGGGGCGAACCAAGGCCAGCATCAGACGTATTGGATTGTAGAAATAGAGATAGGCCACCAGGATATTGAGTTGCTTGCGCCATGGATGAGGATGATTGGAGGCGATGACGTAGTTTCCATCGTTCATGTGGGCCTGGACGCGCCTCCCGCCGACCCTCTCGTACACCTGCCCGGAAGTGTACGCCTCCGCGTAGAGCTTCGAGCCTGTAGCGGGCGTGATCATCAGCACCTGCAGACTCATCGCCCCGGCCCGGCGCAGCATCTTCACCTGGTTCAGCAGTCCGTCCGGGCGGCCCGGTGTGTAGAGCGGCTGAGAGTCATGGTGCATCATCATCGGCATCGGGAGAATGCCTCGCCCTCGCAGCTCGCGGAACGCCTCGAGCGTTCGGTTTACGCTTTGCCCCTTCCGGATCAACGTGCCCGTCATGTCCTCCACACCCAGCCATAATGCCCGAACACCCGCTTTGCGAACAGTGCGAAGATGGTCCTTCATCACCAGCGTGTCGTGCACCGTCACCTCCGTGCCCCAGCGGAAGACCTTGTGGAACGGTCTGTTGTCGACCGTGGTGGCGGCCATGGCGGCAACGATGTCCAGCGAGCGTTTCTTGTCGTTGAAGAAGTTGTCGTCTGCCCCGAAGAAATAGCGCATCCCGTATTCGCGGTGGAGGTCGATCATCTCCCGGGCGATGCGATCGCCGCTCTTGTAGCGAAGTTGCCGCTGGTTATAGGCGGGGATAGGGCAATACGGGCAAGCGAACTTGCAGCCGAGCGTCAGGACGAGCCCGCCGATGGGGCTGTGCCGCGCCACGAGTTCGGCGGGCAGGGGCCGGGCGGCCAAGGCAGCCTTTCGGCTGGGAGGTTCGAGCAAACCGTACCCGATCACCGGACTCGGCAGTTCGTCAAAACGGCCGAGCAGACGCTGGATGCCCGTGTCGACGAGTTCTTCAGGCGCGCCGTCCCGGCCGCGGGGGTAGACCAGCCCGGGGATATCATCCAGCAGCCCACCGTCCCTGGCCCGGTAGAACGCGCTCCGCATTGACTCATCCGGACATCGTTCGGAAAGCAGGACTTCCAGGAGGCTGAGCAGAACGTACTCTTCGCCCGTGACGGCTACGTCTGCGCCCCAGGGATCATCAGGATCGGCGCTGAACACGTCCCACGGTTCGTAGATCACCTTGGGGCCGCCCGCGATAATCAACGGGCGGCGGGTGGGATCGATCGAGCACGCCTCGCGGATCAATCTCCGGCACGAGCCCGAGTGAATCCGCAGGCTCGATACCATGAACAGGTCGGGAATTCTGCCGTCCAGTCGCATCTGTCGGGGGCGGAAGCTCCTGTTCCACTGTTGAAGCACGACACGCGTCTTGGGGAATCCCGAATCGACCATGGCCGAGCCGATGGCACGTACTCCCGCCGGCACCATGCGCGTGTCGGCATAGATAAAGGGGAGCATTCGCGTGCGCGGATCGAACGCATGCACGATGACGGTTGCCAGGTCGTGCCGCGAGGCGACACGCCGCAGACGCCGGCGGATGTCTGTCATCTCTCCGGGTTGCAGCAACTCGTCGCCACGGGCACGGCAGGGAAGTTCCATGAGAGTCCGTTTCGCTCTGTCGAGAATCGTCGTCTTGCCTTCACGGGGCGCCGGTGACGAGTTGATGCGGCCGTCGCGGCGCGGAGCGTGGTGCAGTCCCGCCTGATCGTCAAGTCGCTGTGACCTGTCCCGATGTCCTCCGGCAACCTGAATGAGCGTCAGGTGAATGTCACCGCGCGCTCCGGGGATTGAGGCATAACCCGGAGACAACGCCTATCCCGTGTCGGGGCATAACGCCGCGAACGCCGCGGGCGTCATCCAGCTCTGCCGGCTGAGCGGCCGGCGGTGATTATAACGCATCAAGACGGCGGCTCACCATGTGTCTGGCGTCGGCCAATCCCTTCCGCTCGCCATGGATCCGACGGAATCGCCCAACGGCGGAATCCGCTTCGTGGACCACTCGAAGACCGAACGCAGTATCCCTCTCGGTCATCACCAGCACCAGGTGCATGGGCATTCTCCGTTTCAGGACCCGTGAATCCCGGCGCTGCGTTTCGGGGGAAGAGTCACGCGCTGCCGTGCTCGGGACTGAGCGACCATCCGAGGGGCATCTGCGGCACGGCAGGCGTTCGCCGCGTTTCCGTCAGAGCGCCGGACTCGTCCATCCGGCTGTAGCTGTTCCGGCTCAGGCGCGCGTTGTTCCGGTACGACAGATTCCCCACCAGCGACAGGATCGGGCGAGGGCGTACGAGCAGGTTTCTGGCCACGCGGCGCAGAATCCGTCGGCGGGAGTAAAAGCGACGATCGCACACGTTCATCTCCTCCAGGATCTCGGCGCGGGAGAAGTTTCTGTAGTGGGCCGTCGGGAAGCCCAGAGTGTAGTACTGCCAGTCAGCGGGGAAATTGTTGGCGGCAATGCGATCCTCGGACGCCATGCGATCCCACAGGCGGGTGCCCGGCAGCGGGGTCAG
>CAZADC010000476.1:0-1190 GCA_964483755.1 uncultured Planctomycetaceae bacterium
TTGATGCCCCCCTCGGCCGCGCGGGGCGGGCCCGCTGCCGCGATATGTTCGACCACGAGCGGATGGTCGATCAGATCGAGGCGCTGTACGAGCGACCGCCGGGAAGGCAGGGGCTGGAGGCGCCGTGATCGCCGGCGCCCCGGCGAAGCGCCTGCGTCCGGCGCGCTTTCAGCCCACCGGGCGCCCCGCCGCAGAAGACGATTCCCGCCGCCCCGTGAGCTCCCCTTCCAGTGCGCACAGCGCGGCGACCGCCTCGCGGATCTCCCGGATCGTCACGTTCGGCGAGCGTCCCTCGCTGATGGCGACGATCGCCTCGGCCGACTCCTTCACCGCGTTGACGTTGGACTGCTCCAGCTCGACCGCCGGACGCGCGAAGTAGCCGGCGTGCTGTTGGCAGATGAAATCCAGCACGGCCGAACGGTCCGCGTCCCGAGCGGCCGTCAGGGCCTGACAGAACCGCCAGATCGGGTTCGGCTGCACGCCGTTGAGCATCCGGTACACCTGGCGGGCGGACAGGCCCATGTCCGCGGCGAATGCCTTGACCCCCGTCGCCTCCACCATCGTCTCGAACAGCTCCTCGCATCGCTCGCGTGACATGTCGCAATTCCCTTTCGTATTGACTTGTCCGTCCCGCGTCGCACGGCAACCATTGGATCGCACCGACACGAGCCTTCCCGCGGCCAGGGGGACCGCGGGACCGCGGGGAGGACCATCGGCCCGGGCCGATTCGGCCGCCGTCCGGCAAGGGGAGGCGCACGCGGGCGGCGCTGCGGCCCCGGGCCGAACCTACCGCCCCGCGATCATCGCCAGCGCCTCGCGACGCATCACCCAGGTGAGCTCCGGCGCCGCGTCCGGCCATTCGTCCGGCACCTCCACAAGGGCCGCCCCCGCCTTGGACAGCGAGAGCCCGATCTTCGGCCGCGCAGCCACCAGCATGCCGGCGCAGTGGTCCAGCGTCGGGGCGTGCCCCACGGCGGCGATCTGCTCGACTCCCTCGGCAAGAAGCTGCGCGACCCGGCTGCGGAAACCTTCCGCGTCGGCCGGGGGAGTCAGCAGCTCGGATTCCTGAACCGCCGCCCCGGCGTGAACCTCCGCGAGAATCTCGGCCGTCTCGACGGCCCGCGGCAGCGGGCTGGTCAGGATGAGCCCCGGCTCGGCGCCCAGGCGCCGCAGCGCCTGCGCCGTCGCGC
>CAZADC010000476.1:1200-2894 GCA_964483755.1 uncultured Planctomycetaceae bacterium
AGCGTCACCGTCGCCTGGCGCGGGATGCCGAGCGTCGCGCGGGCCTCGTCGCGCCCCGTGTCGGTCAGCCGGCGTTCGCGGTCGGGCTTGTCTCCCTTCGGCTCGGCGGATGCGTGGCGGACGAAAATCACCTTCATGGGGCACCTCCAGGGCCGGACGGATCTGCCGGGAGCATCTTACGGCATGCGCAGGTGTCTTTCCATCTCCGCGCCGCGCCCTTTCGCCCGACGGCCGGGTGGGCTATCCTGCGCGCTTCACCACAACTCGTTGGAGAAACGCACATGAAAATCGGACGCAAGACGGTGCTTAAGGGGCTGCCCAAGACCGCCCGGACGGAGGTCGTCCGGGTTCCCGGCGGCGAGGCGGCCGTGCTCAGCGTCACCCGCCGGTACCTCCAGCGTGGACTCGCCGGCTTGCGGATCGTCGGCATGCGCCGCTTCCTCGCTCTCGAGCGGGAGGGCATGTGGTGGAACCGCCCGACCTTCGGCACGTCCGAAAGCGACGTCGCCGGCGACACGCAGTACCTGCTCTACGAGCGCGACGGCGGCGGATACGGGCTGCTCCTTCCGCTGGTCGAAGGCGACCTCCGCGCCTACCTTGCCGGCGGCGATGACGGGCTGACCGTCGGCGTGATGGGCGCCGGTCCAGACGGTCCGCCGAGGCGCGCGAACGTCCTGATCGCCGCCTTCGGCGACGACCCGTACGAGCTGAGCGAGCGAGCCGTTGCGGCGGCCGCGAAAGTGCTTCGCTCATTCAAGACGCTCGACGAGAAGCGCCTCCCCGCCTTCGTCGACGACTTCGGCTGGTGCACCTGGGACGCCTTCTACCGCGCTGTCGACGCCCGGAAAGTCCTCCACGGGATCGAGACGTTCCACGACGGCGGCGTGCGTCCGGGCTTCGTCATCCTCGACGACGGCTGGCAGGACATTGACACCGATCGCAACCTGCTGAATTCCTTCGACGCCGAGGGCCGCAAGTTCCCGAACGGGCTCGCCGGGATGATCGACGAGGTCAAGGACCGCTTCGGCGTCCGGAGCTTTCTGGTGTGGACGACGCTGCAGGGCTACTGGGACGGCGTCAGCCCCACCGGCCCGCTCGGAGAGCGGTTCGAGGTCGTCGCCAACGAGGCGTCCAGTCCCAAGGGCGAAACGCCGTTGAAGCGCCACTTCGTCCATCCCGAGGACGCGGCGCGGTTCTTTCAGGAATGGCACGACCGGCTCCGGCGCGACGGCGTCGACGGCGTAAAGGTCGACAGCCAGTCGTCGCTGATGGCATTCACCAGCGGCCGGTTCGGGCAGGCGTCGGCCATGGGCGCCTACCAGCACGCCCTCCAGGGCGCCGTGCAGACCCACTTCCAGGGAGCGCTGATCCACTGCATGTGCAACGGATCGGACGTCGCCTATCACATGCTCGCCTCCACGGTCTGGCGCAACAGCGACGACTTCTATCCCGCCCGCCGGGCGTCCCACCCCCGGCACGTGCACATCAACGCCATGAACAACATGTGGACGCGGACCTTCGCCCTTCCGGACTGGGACATGTTCCAGTCCGGCCACGAGGCCGGGGCGTTCCACGCCGCGGCGCGGGCGATCAGCGGCGGACCGGTCTACGTCAGCGACAAGCCCGACGCCCACGACTTCGACCTGCTCCGCAAGATCACGGCCGAGGACGGGCGCGTCTTTCGATGTCCGCAG
>CAZADC010000477.1:0-2884 GCA_964483755.1 uncultured Planctomycetaceae bacterium
AGCGAGGTCGCCGCCCGCTTCGTGCTCGACGCGCTGCCGGGCAAGCAGATGGCAATCGACGCGGACCTGAACGCCGGACTCATCGACGAGGCGGAGGCGCGACGCCGACGCAACGAGGTAGCCCGCGAGGCCGACTTCTACGGCGCGATGGACGGCGCGAGCAAGTTCCTCCGCGGCGACGCCCTGGCGGCCGTGCTCATCACGATGGTCAACATCGGCGGCGGGCTGTACGTCGGGCTCGTGCAGCGCGGGTGGACGTGGCGGGAGACGATGGACCTGTTCACGCGCCTGACGATCGGCGACGGGCTGGTCACGCAGATTCCCGCGTTTATCGTGTCGGTCTCGGCGGCGCTGCTGGTCACCCGCAGCACGTCGCGGACCAACCTCGGCGAGGAGGTGCTCTCGCAGCTCGCCTCCCGCCCGACGGTGCTGATCATCACGGCCGCGTTTCTCGCGGCGCTGACGCTGACGAGTCTCCCGGCCGCGCCGCTGCTGATCCTCGGGTGCGGGTGCGTCGGGCTGGCGTGGATGCTGTCGCGCCGCGGCGAGGGCGACGGCGGGGCGGACGAAATGCAGGGCGACGAATCAACGGGCGCGCCGGAGCGGCCGGACGCCGCGGAGCAGGAAGCGCTGCCGGGCGTGGACGCGCTGCGGATCGACGTGGGATACTCGCTGGTCCGCCTGGTCGACGCCGAGCAGGACGGCGACCTGCTCGAGCGGATCGCGCGACTGCGCCGACAGATGGCCGGCGAGCTGGGCTTCGTCGTCACGCCGGTCCGCGTCCGCGACGACATGCGCCTCGACGCTCACGCGTACGTGGTCCGCCTGCGCGGCGTGAAGGTGGGCGAGGGGACGATCTATCCGAAGCAGCACCTGGCGATCAGCGAGGGCGAGCCGTCCGGACGGCTGATCGGGCGCGAGACGGTCGAGCCGGCGTTCGGCACGCCGGCGGTGTGGATCGACCCCGCCCAGTCCGTCCAGGCCGAGCGGATGGGCTACACGGTGGTGGACCCCGCCGCCGTCGTCATGACGCACCTCGGCGAGCTCGTGCGCACCCACGCCGCCGATCTGCTCACGCGCCAGCAGGTCTCCGACATGCTCGGACGCCTGGAGCAGCGGTGCGGCGAGCTCGTGCGCGACGTCCGCGAGCGGTTCCGCCTGTCGGCGATCCACAAGGTGCTGCAGTCGCTCCTGCGGGAACGCGTGGCGATCGTCGACGCCGAGGCGATCCTCGAGGCGATCGACGACTTCCCCGGCGACCCGGCCGACGTCGAGTCGCTCGGCGAGCACGTCCGCGCGTCGATGAGCCGTTCGCTCTGCCAGCAGTACTGCGCCCCGGACGGGAAGCTCTGGTGCGTCGCCCTCGACGAGCGTCTGGAAGAGACGCTCGCCGACGCCCTGACGCCGACGGCGCGCGGCAGCGCGCTGGCGGTCGAGCCGGAAGTGGCGTCGCGCATCGCCCGCGCCGTGGACGAGCAGCTCGCCCGCCTCCGGGCCGACGGACGCCGCCCGGTCATGCTCGTGCCGCCGCAGCTTCGCGCGCCGCTGCGGAACCTCGTGTCCGCCGCCGTGCCCGACGCCGCCGTTCTCAGCTACAGCGAAATCGACTCGGTCCGGGTCCAGACCATATCCAGCGTAGGAATCGAGGCATGACCATGAAGACGTACCGCGCGGAGACGATGTCCGAGGCGATCGCACAGGTCAAGCGGGACCTGGGACGCGACGCCGTGATCCTCAACACCCGCAGCTTCCGGCGGAACAAGGTGCTCGGGCTGTTCGGCGGAAAGAGCGTGTGGGAGGTGACGGCCGCCCCGAACGTCAACATCCCCAAGCGGATCGGCGCCTACGTCCCCGAGGAGCCGACGGACGAGCAGGTCGCCGACGCCCGTTCGCAGGAAGACCCGGACGTCGCGGACGCCGACACGACCCGCCTCGGCGGGCAGCTTTCGGACATTCGCCGGATGCTCCAGTCGCTGGTCAGCCGACGCCGGAAGGGCATGGACGGCGAGCCGCTGGACGGCGCGCTGGGCAAGCTGCGAGATCACCTGCTGGACCAGGACGTCGAGGAGGCCGTCGCGAATGAGCTCATCGGACAGCTCCGCCTGACCTGCACGGGGCGCGAGCTGGACGACCCGGGTCTGCTGCGGACCCGCCTGGCGTCCCTGGCGGCCGCGAGGATCGCGACGGTCGGCGGCGACCCGGTCGGCGGCGACGGCGACGCCCGCGTGATCGCCGTGATCGGTCCGACGGGCGTCGGCAAGACGACCACGATCGCCAAGCTCGCCGCTGCGCACAAGCTGCGGCGGAACCGGCGCGTCGGGCTCGTCACCATCGACAGCTACCGCATCGCCGCGGTCGATCAGCTCATGACCTACGCGCGAATCATCGAGGTGCCCCTCAAGGCGGTGCTGACGCCCGAGGACCTGTCGGGCGCCGTCGCGGAGATGCGCCGCGAGTGCGACGTGGTGCTCATCGACACGGCCGGTCGCAGCCAGAAGGACAGCGCCCGCCTCGGGCAGCTCCGGGACTTCATCCGCGCGGCGCGGGCCGACGAGGTTCACCTGGCCGTCAGCGCGACGAGCAACCGCCGCAACGCCGCCGAGATCGTGGAACGATTTGCGCCGCTGGGCGCGGACCGCCTGATCGTGACAAAGCTTGACGAGGCCGCCGCTTTCGGGATCATGCTGAACCTTCCGTCGGCCGACATGAAGATCAGCTACGTGACCACGGGACAGGACGTGCCGGAAGACATCGAGCCGGCCGACGCGGAGCGCCTGGCCCGACGGATCGTGGGAGAGGGCGCCTATGCCGGTTGACGACCAGGCGAGCCATCTTCGCCGCCTGATGCAGCAGAGCGGGCAGCCGCTGACGATCGCCGTCGCCA
>CAZADC010000478.1:0-2881 GCA_964483755.1 uncultured Planctomycetaceae bacterium
ACAAGGACTCGGGACGCGGCGTTTCAATCGCGACCGTTCCGTGCTAGGCTGATCGAAGCTTGGTAGGTCTCTTGCCGTAGCGCGGCGCCCTTGGAAGGACATTGCGGTTGACCTGTGTGAGCCTGCCCGGCGTCTGCCACCGAGCAAACCCATACCAAAGGAAAAAGGACAGTACGATGAAGAGCGATCTGCAATGTCGGGCGGACTACGAGGCGGCCATCGCGGCAAGTCGGGACGAACGCATGGCCTGGTGGCGCGAGGCGCGCTTCGGCATGTTCGTGCACTACGGGACCTACGCCCTGCTGGGGCGCAACGAGTGGGTCCTTGCCCTGGAGAACATCCCGCAGGAAGAGTACGACGTCCTGGCCGACCAGTTCCAGCCGCGCGAGGGGTGTCCGCGCGAGTGGGCCGCACTGGCCGCAGAAGCGGGCATGAAGTACATGGTGCTCACCACCAAGCACCACGAGGGATTCTGCCTGTGGGATACCGACCAGACCGACTACAACGCGGTCAAGCGGGGTCCCGGGCGCGACATCGTCGCGGAGTACGTCGAGGCCTGCCGGGAGTTCGGGCTGAAGATCGGCTTCTACTACTCGCTGATGGACTGGCATCACCCCGACGGCGGACGGGGCGCGTACGACCCGCAGGCCCGGCGCCGCTTCCTCGACTTCACCCAGGGCTGCGTGCGGGAGCTGCTCACGAAGTACGGCCGGATCGACATCCTGTGGTACGACGTGTCGCGTCCGTTCGACTCCTATGAGGGCTGGGAATCGCTCCAGATGAACCAGATGGCGCGGGAGCTCCAGCCGCACATCCTCATCAACAACCGCTCCCAGATGCCGGAGGACTTCGGCACCCCCGAGGGACACGTCACCGCCCAGGAGACCGACTGGGAGGCCTGCATGACCTTCAACGGCAGCAGCTGGGGGTACGTTCCGTCCGAGCAGGTCGCGCCCGACAGCTACAACGTGCGCGGCATCCTGCGCATGCTCAACACGGCCTGCGGCGGGCGGGGGAATCTGCTGCTCAACATCGGACCGACGCCGGACGGCGCCGTTCCCCCCGAAGCCGTCGAACCCCTCAAGCAGACCGGGCGGTGGCTCGAGCGCTACGGCGAGGCCGTCTACGGCATCGTGGACCCGGCGGGTTACCGCGCCAGCGGCTGCGGCGGCTGGTCGCGCAAGGGCAACCGCGCCTTCTTCTGGTGCCGCATCTGGCCGGGGCGGGAGTTCGGCTTCGGCGGCTTCATGACGCCCCTGAAGGCCGTGCGGCTGCTCCCCGACGGCGGGCCGGTGGATTTCGAGCAGCACGGTGCGAGAATCGTCCTGCGAAACCTGCCGGAGACCTGCCCCGACGAGATCGCCGGCATGCCGGTTTTCGAATTCGAGTTCGAGGGCGAGCCCCGTCACGTCCGCTGCAGCGGGCAACCGGCCCTGCACGGCGGAAAGGACTTCTCGGGCGAGTTTCCCGTCGACCCATAAGGCGCCGAGATCGCTGCGGATGAGTTCGATCGTTCACTTTGCCCGGCTGTGCCCGTCGCTGCGGGTGTTGGGTGCTGATCCCTCTCGCGGAGTCGGCGCGACCTGGCGAAGCGCGTGGTCGAAAGCGGCATGGGCGTGCGCCGCGACGGCGTGGTCAACAACGGACGACAGTGAAGCCGTCATCGCGCGGGGCATCCCAGGCCGCCGGCCCGATCGCCGGCGCCCGTTGGCGCCGGTCCGCGTGGCGGACGGAAGTGCGCACGGATGCAGGAGTCTGTGCACGACGCGTCAGGGCACAGCGATATGTCAGACCTCCGGCGCGCAGGTCGGGTCGTCGGGACGGGGCGGGACGTCCGGCGGGGTCCAGTCCGGGTTCGGCTGGGGGATCTTCGCGTCGACCGCCTCCAGCCATTCGTGAAGCATGGCCCGCAGGCGTTCGGCGAGCTCGGGCCTCTCGCCGGACAGGTCGTGTTCCTCGCCGATGTCCTCGCGGAGGTTGTAGAGCTCGACGCGGCGGTCCTCGAAGAACTCGATGAGCTTGTAGTCGCCGGACCGCACGGAGCAGCCGGGCGTGCCGCCCTGGTTGGCGTAGTGGGGGTAGTGCCAGAAGATCGCCTCGCGATCGGGCGGGTCGCCGCCGCGAAGGAGGGACGCGATGCTCACGCCGTCGCAGTGCTGCTCGGGGATCGGGTCGAGCCCGGCCATCTCGAGCATGGTCGGGTAGAAGTCCGTGGTGACCACGGGCGTATCGCACAGGGCGTCCGGTGCGGTCACGCCCGGCCAGCAGATCAGCAGCGGCTCGCGCGTGCCGCCCTCGTACATCCACCCCTTTCCCTGCGAGAGCGGGGCGTTGCAGGTCGGGCTGCCCTCGGAGGTGCTGAGCCCGCCGTTGTCGGAGGTGAAGAAGATCACCGTATCGTCGGCGATGCCCTGCGCTTCCAGCGTGTCCAGAAGCTTCCCGACGTTCTCGTCGAGACTCTGGACCATCGCAGCGTATCCCGGGTCCGACTGGAAGAGGCGGCGCGTGACGCGCTGGTCCTTCTTGTGCTCGCAGGGGAACGGCTCGCCCACCTCGAACGGGTCCTTGCGGCTGAGTCCCATGGCGGCCGCCTTGCGCCGGTACTTCTCCACGTACTCCGGCTTGCCCTGGATGGGGATGTGGACGGTGTAGTAGCAGAGGTTCAGGAAGAACGGGCGGTCCTCCCGCTCGCGGATGAGGTTGACGGCTTCGTCGGTGAGGCGGTCGGTGAGGTACTCTCCCTCCGGGCCGTCGGGGAGCATGGGGTTCTCGTAGGGGCTGAAGTAGCTTCGCGGCATGCCGGCCGACCATCCGCCGACGTTGCGGTCGAATCCGTGGTGCTGCGGCCAATAGGGCTCGTCGCCGAGATGCCACTTGCCGA
>CAZADC010000479.1:0-2876 GCA_964483755.1 uncultured Planctomycetaceae bacterium
CTCCTGTGGGTGTATCTCCTTGTTTCCCCCGCTGGACTTGACAACCTTTTTTTCTGCTGAGCGCAACAAGGAGCACGTATCCCTATAATTCAGCTGCTCTCCATCGTCCTTGAGGATCGCAACTCTGGCCCTTAGGGCCGCCTCAAAGCGCGGGATTTCGGCACCGTCAGACCAAGCTATTCTGTCGTTCTCTATGAGTGTGGCTCCTCGACCTATTGTGGCAAGGAGTTCCTTTGGCGCACACTTCCCATCATTGCCGCTGTATGGCTTCCCGTTTGCCTCCCGCCAGAAAGCGCGTCGCTTCATCGCTATGCCTCGCTGAGATTCTTGATCCCATATGCTATGCGATCACATGTGCTGCCGCAACTGCGCTCTGCCGTCATATCGGCCATTGTTGGAACATGCTTCCCAAGGGAAGCATGCCACCGCGCCGAGCCCGGCGCGCGCAGCCCCAACGGCGCGTTTGCGCGTCGTGTGCCAAGGCTCTTATCGTGGCTGCGCGCTGTCGGGCAGCAGCGCCGTGGGTGAGCCCACATGATGGCCCGGCTCCCCTGCGTCCGTCAGAGCTCCAGGCGCCCCCCCGCCGACAGCGGCGTGACTTTCCTCCCCAGCTTCTCGGCGAGATGCTTCGTCGCACCGTCGCCCGTGCAGTGACACGGATAGACCCGCGGCAAGCCGTGGTCCTGGAGAAGCGACACCGTCGCGTCCAGCTCCGCCGCGTCGGCGCTTCGCAGGTGCAGCCCTCCGGCAATCGCCGTCACCGGCTCGGATCGGGCGAGAAAGCGGGCCAGGCGAAGCGTGTTGGTCAGCCCGCGGTGGCAGCACCCGGTCAGGACCGTCCATCCGTCGCGGCCGCGGATGAGCACCGCCGTCTCGTCCTCGAACCCGTCGGAGACGAGCTCGCCGTCGCGCTGGATGACGAACCGCTCGCGCCCGCACGGCGGCCCGCCGATCGGACCCGTCAGGATCAGCCAGTCGGCGAGCATCTCCGGCGCCTGGACGGGGTGGTACACCGCGCCGCACTCGTTAAGCCGCGTCGCCGGGATCGGGCAGGACACGTCCTTCATCGGTCGGCCCGTGCGGTCGGCCCAGCGGCGGCTGAACGCCCGCGCGTGGGCGTAGACGTTCAACCCGGCGCGGCGACGCGCGACCGCCTCCAGCCCGCCGGTGTGGTCGTAATGGCCGTGTGACACGACGGCCGTGTCGACATCCGACAGGTCGCACCTCAGCGCTTCGGCGTTCGCCAGCAGCGTCTCGGCCGTGGCGGCGGCGTCGAAGAGGACCGTCCGCCCCGGACCCCGGACCAGCACCGCGAGTCCGTGCTCGGCGCGAAGGTCGCCGTCGGCCTGGTTGTCCACGAGCACGGTCAGCTCCACGCTCATCCGCTCACCTGATCTCTCGCATCACCGTTGGAGACCCCCCGCTGAGACATCTCGTGCCACGACGCATTCGGAAGTGCCTGCACAGGAAACGATAGCACGAGCCCCCACGTTGACAAGCGCAATTCCACCTCCCGCGTCGCGTTCGCCCGGCCCGGCTCCGCGCGTCCCGGCTTCGCGTCCGCTGTTCGCCGCGCCCGCCATGCGCGTCATTGCTGCCGCCGCTGTCGTCGCCGGTCCTGATGTTGCTATTCCTTTTGCTGTCGCGTTGTTGCTTTTGCTTCTGTTCTGCTTCTGCTGCCGCTGCTGTTTTGAACTTTGAGCTTCTGCTGTCTTCTCTTCGGATTTCCCGCTTCGGATTTCGGATTCTCTCTGCTCGCCCTTATAGTCTTTCCGTGCCGTACCTGATTGACGGAAACAATCTCATGCACGCGATGCGAAAGGCCGGCGAACCGCTGGGACGCGCACGCCTGTGCGAGCTCGTCGAGCCCGTGGCGACACAGGGCGAGCACGTAACGATCGTGTTCGACGGCCCGCCGCCGCGCCCGCTGGACCCTGACCTGCCCGACACGCCGGTGCGCGTGAGTTTCCCGCATCCCCGCTCGGCCGACGACGAGATTCTCGACCGGATCGCCGCCACGTCCGCGCCGCGCAGGCTGTCGGTGGTCAGCGACGACCGCCAGCTCCGCCGCGCCGCAAAGCGACGCCGCTGCAAGTCCTTGCGATGCGAGGAGTTCCTGCACATCCTGGATCGGGCGATCGAGCGGGCCGCCCGGCCGTCCAACCCCGAGCCGCCCGAGAAACGCCACGGATTGACGCCCGAGCAGAAGCGCAAATGGCTGCGCCGGTTCGGGTTCGACCCCGACGAGCCAACCGAGCGGCACTACTGACCCCGCACCACGGAGATCGAGCGATGAGCACCTACACGCTGCAGTCGAAGGACATCCCCCTGGACGAGGGATACGACGTGATCGTGGTCGGCGGCGGGCCGTCGGGATGCGCCGCAGCCGCCGCGGCCGCTCGCCAAGGCGCCCGGACCCTGGTCATCGAGCAGACCCACGCCCTCGGCGGCATGGGGACGTCGGGGCTCGTCCCCGCCTGGGCGCCCTTCTCCGACGGCGAGCGGATCATCTACGGCGGGCTCGCCGAGCGGGTGTTCCACGAGTCGAAGGCCGGCGTCCCCCACGTGCCCGACGAGCAGCTCGACTGGGTGCCCCTCGACGGCGAACAGCTCAAGCGCGTCTACGACCACCTCGTCACCGGTGAGGGCGCCGACGTGCTGTTCGGCACGTTCGTCGCCGACGTCCGCGCCGACGACGGGCGCGTTGACGCGATCATCGCGGCCGGCAAGGCGGGACTGGTCGCGTACCGCGCGAACGTCTTCGTCGACTGCACGGGCGACGGCGACCTGGCCGCCCGGGCGGGCGCCGCGTTCGACCAGGGCGAGGGGGGCGACGGCGAGCTCCAGCCGGTCACGCACTGCTTCGTGCTGTCCAA
>CAZADC010000480.1:0-2870 GCA_964483755.1 uncultured Planctomycetaceae bacterium
CCGGAGCGGAATATCCTCGTGCCGGTGGAGGCGCCGCGGCGGGAGCTGTTCGACGGCGGGCTGGACGACCTGTTCGACCGCTTCGCCGACGACGAGCAGTTCGGAGCGATGATGCTCCCGGAGTTCACCTTCTACTGGCAGTTCTTCATCGACGACTCGACGCCCGGTCACTACTTCGGCGGCGTGGGCCCGGAGATCCTGGGCACGCTGCTGCTGACGGTCCTGGCGATGCTGTTCTCCGTACCGGTCGGGATCATGACGGCGGCCTACCTGGTCGAGTGCGCGGGCGACAACCACTTCGTGCGGTTCATCCGGATGTGCATCAACACGCTCGCCGGCGTGCCGAGCATCGTCTTCGGGCTGTTCGGGCTCGCGTTCATCGTCCTGTGGCTTCAGCCGAGCATGGGCCTGGAGCGGCAGAGCTCGATTTTCGCCGGGGCGCTGACGCTGGCGGTGCTGGTGCTGCCGATCGTGATCCGCGCCAGCGAGGAGGCGATCCGCGCGGTCCCGCGCAGCTACAAGGAGGCGTCGCTGTCGCTGGGGGCGGGCGGGCTGCGGACGTTTGTGGTGGTGACTCTTCCCGCCGCCATGCCGGGCATTCTCACCGGGATCATCCTGAGCATGTCCCGCGCGGCCGGCGAGACGGCGCCGATCCTCTTCACCGCTGCGGTGGCGTATCGCGTCGGCATGCCGGACAGCCTCTTCTCCGGCGGGACGCGGGCGCTGAGCTACGGCAGCTACGACCTGGCGACCAACGACGTGATCGCCATGAAGGTCCCGCACAACCAGTACGGCATGATCATGACGCTGATCCTGATGGTGCTGGCGCTGAACATCACCGCGATCATCATCCGAGGGCGTCTTGCGAAGAAGCTTCGCGGGTGAGTCCATGAGGCCGTGACGACGTGACGAGACGCAACGACAACGAGGAGCCGAACATGACCGTCCTCCAGGACGAGACGACCGCCGCCGCCCCCCGCGACGACGTTGCGGGTGACGAGGCGCCGCGCACCCGCGCACCCGAGACGCCGACGGTGTCTGCGCCGTCCGCCGACCAGTGCGCCTGCGCCGTGATCGAGTCGCGCGACTTCAGCCTGTTCTACGGCCCGACGCCGGGCGTGAAGAACATCACGATGGACATCTATCCGTGCTCGGTCACGGCGATCATCGGGCCCAGCGGGTGCGGCAAGAGCACCTTCCTGCGGAGCATCAACCGGATGAACGACCTCGTGCCCCACGCCCGCGCCGAGGGCGTCCTGTCGGTCAACGGGCACAACGTCTACGACGGCCGGACCAACCTGGTCAACCTCCGCCAGCAGGTCGGGATGGTCTTCCAGCGACCCAACCCGTTCCCCAAGAGCATCTACGACAACATCGCCTACGGCCCGCGTCTGCAGGGCATCCGCCGCCGGGCGAAGCTGGACGAGATCGTCGAGCGGTGCCTCCGCGACGCCGCGTTGTGGGGAGAGGTAAAGGACGACCTGAAGAAGTCCGCCCTTGCGCTGTCCGGCGGGCAGCAGCAGCGCCTGTGCATCGCACGGGCGCTGGCGACCCGGCCCAACGTGCTGCTGATGGACGAGCCCTGCTCGGCGCTGGACCCGATCGCCACCGGGCGCATCGAGGAGCTGATCGCCGGGCTCAAGGACCGCTACACGATCGTCGCGGTGACCCACAACATGCAGCAGGCGGCCCGCATCAGCGACCGCACGGCCTTCTTCTGCCTCGGCGAGCTGATCGAATATGACCTGACGCGGTCGCTGTTCACGAACCCCCGTCGGAAACAGACCGAAGACTACATCACGGGACGCTTCGGCTGAGATCTCATCAGGGCGTCCGGGCCGCGACCCGTCGGACGTCCGGACAGGTGAAAGACATGTCGGAACTTCAACATCGTGTCGAGAAGCTTCGCCTGCGGGTGGACCACATGGGCCTGCGCGTCGAGCAGGCGCTCATCGACGCCCTGGACGCCGTGCGGGACCGCAACCCCCGCGCCGCCGCGGCCGTCGACCGGAACGACCTGGTCATCGACCGCGAGGAAGTGGAGATCGAGCAGGAGTGCATCCGCCTGCTGGCGCTCTACCAGCCGGCGGCGGTGGACCTGCGGGCGATCTGCACGTTCATCAAGGTCAACTCGGACCTGGAGCGGATTGCCGACCTCGCCGCGGGCATCGCGCGGCGCGTGGAGGGCCTGGTCGCCGACAACGCGGATCCGGAGCACTACGAGGGGTATCGCCAGCTCGCCGACGGGGCCGTGGACATCCTTCGCAAGACGCTCCGCGTGCTGGGGGCGAAGGACGTCGACGCCGCCTCGTCGGTGATCGCCTACGACAAGGTCATCGACGAGCACTACGCCCGCTGCGTCACATCGGCACTGGAGGCGGAAGGCCGACGCCTCGGCGGCGCCGAGCCGGCGATGCTCATCATCAACGTCGCCCGGGCGCTGGAGCGCGTCGGCGACCTGTGCACGAACATCGCCGAGGACATCATCTTCCTGAGCACCGGCGACATCGTCCGCCACCCCAAGGCGTTCTCCGACGAGAAGAAGCCGGCGTCGCGGCCGAAATAGCCCGCAACGCCGTCGGTCGCTACATCAGCGCCGTCGAGAAGTAGCGCTCGGCGCGGTCGGGCAGGATGGTCGCGATCTTCCCGCCGTCGCGCCCGGCGACCTGCCGCGCCGCCCACACGTTCGCCCCGGAGCTGATGCCCACCAGCAGCCCGAGCGCCGCGCCGAGTTCCCGCGTGGTGTCGATGGCGTCCGCGTCGCTGACTTCGATCACGTCGTCGACCAGCGAGACGTCGAGGATGTCCGGCACGAACCCGTCGCCGATGCCCTGGATCTGGTGCAGACCCGGTTCGTGACCCAGCAGCGC
>CAZADC010000481.1:0-2857 GCA_964483755.1 uncultured Planctomycetaceae bacterium
GCGCTGGCGTCGCCGGCGCCGGGGCAGGGGTGGTGGAACATCCGGTACCGCCACCGCCGCGAGGTGACGATCGACGCCTTCCGCCCCGACCGCGTGCCGGGCAAGCCGCTCGCCGTGGTGACGATGCCCACGGCGGGCCTGGTCGCCGGCGACGGCGAGAACGTCCGCGTGGCCACCAGCAGCGGCGTGCAGCTGCCGTCGCGCGTGCTGATGACCGGGCCCGGCGACCGGATGCGCGTCGCGTTCGAGGCGCGCCCGGGCGTCACGAAGTACCACGTCTACTTCGACACGGACAAGCCCGCTCCCGCCCAGGAGCTGGAGATCCGCCGCGGCGTGCTGCTGGAGATGTGGGAATATCCCGGCGGGCCGATCGGATCGCTCGAGCAGGTCCGCGAGGTCTTCGAGAAGGCCGACAAGCTCGTCGGGCGGGACTTTCGCGACCGCATCTTCCTGGGATACAACCCGTTCGGGCCCGCCAGCCGCATCGCCAGCGTCTTCACCGGATGGCTCGCCTGCGAGAAGGCCGGCAAGTACACCTTCTCCACCAGCTCGCAGGACGCGTCGTTCCTGCTCGTCGACGATGAGCTCGTCGTGGACAACGGCGGGTTCCATCCGCCCCAGCGCGACATCCGCAAGCAGGGAGCCATCGACCTCGACCGCGGCATGCACAAGGTGACCTTCTACCACGTCTGCGGGGGCGGGAATCCGATCGCCGTGGTGGCGTGGAAGCCGCCGGGCGAGGGCAAGGTGACGCCCATCCCGCCGCGGGTGTTCCCCGAGGTTCACCGGGGCAAGCCCGGCCCGCTGGGGCAGTACGCCCGCCCGGTGACGATCGACTTCATCCCCGAGCACCTCGGCGAGCTGTTCATGATCAACCGCTACTACCAGCGTTACGGCTTCGAGGCGCTTACCGAAGGCCGGGGCGGACGGAACGTCGAGTGGGAGTGGGACTTCGGCGACGGGCAGAAGTCCGGCGCCGCCCGGGCCGAGCACGTCTATCTGCTGCCCGGCGAGTACACCGTCACGCTGACCGCCCGGCAGACCGTCGCCGGCGAGCTGAAGCGGACGAACCGCATCTTCGTCTCGCGCATGTGGGACGAGGTGACCGGCAACAGGATGGACAGCGTCCGCCAGCACGCCGAGATCGTGGCCGGGTATCAGTTCGCGCAGCTCGGCAGCGAGGCGGTCATGCACGCGGTGGAGCTGCTGAACCGCGCGGGTGACCGGAGTGCGATCCTCCGCGCCGGCGACGCCCTGGTCGAGCGGTCCGAGGCGCCGGCCGATGTGCTCGAGCGCACCATGCCGCTCTACGCCGATGCGCTGATCGCCTCCGACCAGACGCGGCGCGCCGTGGACGTGCTCCTCAAGGCGGCGGAAATGACCGAGGCGCCCGCCGTCGCGGCGGGTCTGGTCTCCCGCGCCGGACGGGTCGCCCTCGACGAGCTCGGCGACGACGAGCGCGCGTTGAAGCTGTTCACCCGCGTCGTCGACCAGTACGGGCCGCTGACCACGAGCGGGCACATCCGCGACGCCCGCATCGGCGTCGGCGACGTCTGGCGGCGGCGCGGCGACTACGACAAGGCCAAGGACGCCTACGAGAAAGCCAGGATCAAGCGGGACTCCGCCGCAGGGACGATCGGCTTCATCCGCGGCGATTTCGTCCGGCACGTCGAGGACTACATCCGCACGGGCGACTTCGAGGACGCCCGGACGTTCCTGAACCGCTGGGCGGACACGCTCCCGGCCGACAAGCTCGACGGGTTCTGGTCGCTCAAGCGCGTCCAGCTCGCCACGGCCGAGAAACGCTACCGCGAGGCGATCACCGAAGCCGAGACGCTCGTGGACGTCAATCCGTCCTCCAATCACGCGCCCGGACTGCTGATGCTCGCCGTGCAGGCCCATCGCCGCCTCAACGAGAAAGCGCCCGCCGTCGAGAAGCTCAAGCGCCTCGCGAAGGAGTATCCCGAGTCCCCGCTCGCCCGCGCCGCGGCCGAGATGCTCGAGGACGAGTAGTCCACGCCGGACCTGCCCGAATCCAGCGCAGTGTCCTCCCGGAATCTTGCGCGGTGTGCTTCCAGAATCGAGCGCGGTGTGCTTCCCCGGGCGCCCCGATTGTCGGCGGGCGGGGAGACGCGGCCGCCTGGGAAGCACGGGGCGCTTGCCTGCACTCATGGTTGGAATCCCGCCAGGCTTGCGCCCAGGCTTCGCGACCCCGTCGCGGGGCGGCTTGGCCCCCGCCGTCACGCGGCGCGTCCGCTTGATTCGCTCTGCCCGCGCCGGGATAATGAACGGCCCGTGAGGACGGAAACCATTCAGGTTGATGCGCACAACGCCGCCGAAGCCGCCGGAACCGCGGCGAAGGCGGTGTCCGCCGGCAAGCTCGTCGGCTTCGCCACCGAAACGGTTTACGGCATCGCGGCGCTGGCGTCGCACACGGGGGCGATGGAGCGTCTCCGCGAGATCAAGGACCGCCCCGAACGTCCCTTCAGCGTCCATCTCGGGCGCCCGCGCGGCGCCATGCGCTACGTCGCCGACCCGCAGCCGGTCGCCCGGCGCCTGATGGACGCCGCCTGGCCTGGACCGCTGACGCTGATCGTTCCCACAGGGGGCCGGCTCGCCGACGAGAAGCTCCAGGACGCCGGGCTCCACGACGCGCTGTGCTGGGAGGGGAGCATCGGGCTGCGCTGTCCGGACCTGGCGGTCACCCGGCAGATGCTGGCGGCCATCGAGGGACCGGTCGTCGCGCCGAGCGCCAACCCGGCCGGGGCGCCGTCGCCCCGCAGCGCCGAGGACGTGCTCGCCGGGCTGGACGGGCGGATCGACCTTCTGCTCGACTGCGGCCCGACGCGCCACGGGC
>CAZADC010000482.1:0-2835 GCA_964483755.1 uncultured Planctomycetaceae bacterium
GGTGCCCGATATCGCCGGCCGGGTCGGGGGCCGTCGGTGCCCGCAACAGCGAGAGGTTAATTGCCCCGCCGAGGGTGTCCACGCCATACTTGCAGTCGTTCAGCACCGCCAGGCCGCGACGGGCCTCGGCGATGGCCGTGTACTTCTGGTTGGCGACCTCGAAGCGGTCGGCATCGAACTGCCGGCTGCGGTGGGTCGGGCGTTTGAGGTAGCCGAACTGGATTTCGTGAATCGCCTCGTCGTTGCGCAGGTTTGTCTCGAAGCTTACCTTGAGCAGCTTGTGGCGTTCGTTCCAATCGATGTCCGTATCGAACTCGATGACGCGGCTGTCCTGCCGCAGCGTGGCAACCTGTGTCATGTCGCTGTTGTGCAGCTTCCGCGTGATGCGAAGCTGGGCCATCAGCGGCCCTTCGCCGATGACCTCGATCTCGGCGGCGTCGGGCAGCTCCACGGGGGCGTCGACGTACATGCTGTCGATGTCCCAGGCGTCGAACTGCGACGGCACGTCCTTGAACATCCGCATGACGTTGCCCGGCCCGGCCGCCATCTCGCGTCCGGCCGCCTTGTCCAGAAGGCGGACGATCTCGCCGCGTTCGTTGAGCTCGACGCGGATGTGCTCGTTCTCCAGAACGCCGTCCGCCGCCGTCACGGCCGGGGTGTCGTCTGGCGGTGCGGACGAATCCGTCGGGCGGATCGTCGTCCACCCGCACGCCGGCACGCTCGCTTCGACGAGCGTTCGCCCCTCGACCTCCTGGGCGGCGAGCGGCTCGCCGGCGTCGCTTTTCGCCCCGGCTGCAGCCTCGGGCAGCTCGACCAGCTCCGTTCGCGGCCAGCTCAGCGAGTTGAAGACGACCAGCCCGTCGCCGTTGCCGGCCAGGCCGCCGCGCGCGGCGTCGGCGATACCGCCCGCCGCGGCGATCGTCTCCTCGTAGACGCGGGCGATCGACGAGCCGGGCAGGATGTCGTGGAACTGGTTGAGCAGCACGGCCTTCCAGGCGGCGTCGAGCTCGTCCGCCGGGATCGACGCCCCGTTGAGCGCCGCGTCCGCGACGGCCCACATCTCGGCCTCGCGAAGCGCCAGCTCGCTCCGGCGGTTGCCGCGCTTGGTCTTCGCCTGCGAGGTATAGACGCCCCGATGGGTGGCGTAGTACAGCTCGCCGACGTACCGCGGCAGGGGGTTCTCGCGGGATTCCTGGTCCTCGAAGTACTCCATCGGCGCCGCCATGCGCGTCCGCGGCACGCCCTCGAGGTCCACCTCGCGGCGGAGGAACTCCAGGTGATCCCGCGTCGGTCCGCCGCCGCCGTCGCCCCAGCCGAACGGGAACAGCCGCGTCGCGTACCCGTCCTTCTGCGGCCGCTCGCGCCAGCGGGAGATGACCTGCGACGGTTCGGTCGTGGCGTTGTAGTCTCTGCAGAGATTGACCAGCACGTCCGACCCGTCGATGCCCTCCCAGCGGAACGTCGTCAGCGGGAAGACCTCGAGCGAATGATACGCCCAGTAGATCTTCGCGGTGGCGAAGAAGCGGATCCCGCAGCCGCGCATGATCTGCGGCAGCGCGCCGGAGTAGCCGAACACGTCCGGCAGCCAGAGCAGCTCGCTGTCGACGCCGAACTCTTCGCGGAAGAATCGTTTGCCGTGGAGGAACTGGCGGATGAGCGCCTCGCCGCCGGAGACGTTGGTATCCGCCTCGACCCACATCCCGCCGTCGGCGATGATCTGCCCGTCAGCGACCGCCTTTTTCACGCGCTCGTAAACCTCGGGGTAGCGCTCGGCGACCATGCGGTACAGGTGCGGCTGGCTGTGCAGAAAGCGATACTCGCCGTATTCCTCGGCAAGGGCGAGCTGGTTGGTGAGGGTCCGGGCGGCCTTGCGCTCGGTCTCGGCGAGCGGCCACAGCCAGGCGACGTCCAGGTGCGCGTGCCCGAAGGCGAACATCGTCGGGGCGGTCGAGCCGTTGACGCACTCCAGCAGCGGGCGGAGGCGCTCGCGGGCGGCGTGGTAGGTTTCCTCGCGCCCGGCGGCGTCCAATTCGAAGTCGACGATGGTGGTGAAATCCCGCAGCGCCCGGTCGATCTCCATCACCCGGAGCGAGTCGGCGTCGAGGGCGTCGCGGACCTGGTGGAGCGTTTCGACGTCCAGCCAGAGCTGGTAGGCGAGCTCGTTCCAGATGCCGTACGTGCTGCGCCCGACGGTCCACTGGCATTCGGGGCAATGCGGGGCCGGGTCGCGCTCCGGCGGAACCGGCCCCTTCGCCGCCGGCGTGGGTCCGTGCCCGGCGTAGGCCTCGAGCAGCAACTCGAACGTCTCGCCGCCGGCCGCCTCACGGGCGAGCGTCGGGCCGTTGCGGGCGCCGTCCCGCGCTCCGCGGGCGACGCCGTTGACGTACACCAGCGCCTCGCCGCCGAGATGGATGTCAGTCACGATCCGCTTGCCCGCCGCCCGGTCGTCCAGGGTCGCCGTCGCGCGGAACCAGCCGTACTGCCACTTCTCACCCCAGCGCGTGCCGGGCCCGACGGGCTGGAAGTTCCGTCCGGCGGCCTCGTCGGCCGAGAGCTGGTCGAAGGTGAAGTACCCCTCGAAGCTCAGCTCGCCGAGCTCGGTGTAGAACTGCGTTCGCAACTCGCGCTTCCACGCCACGATCCGATCGCGCCACTCCGCCGTCAGGGACATACCGCGTCACTCCGGTGCAGGGAACTCATTCTCCGCCGGCGTCCGGCCGGTCCGGTGCGGCGGCCGTCGCCGTGGCCGCCGCAGTCCGGCCATCCTACAACCCGCCCGCGCCAGGTCAAGCTGCGGAACGTTGCAGAGGCGACCGATGTCCGGAAGCCTTCTGC
>CAZADC010000483.1:0-2816 GCA_964483755.1 uncultured Planctomycetaceae bacterium
GTCATGCACGACGACCAGCACGGCACGGCGACGATCGTGCTCGCCGGGCTCTACAGCGCCCTGAAGAAGACCGGAAAACGCATCGAAGAGCAGCGCTGCGTCATCAGCGGCGCCGGAGCGGCGGGCACGGCGATCGCCGACCTGCTCACCCACGCCGGCGTGCCGGACGTGATCCTCACTGACAGCCGGGGGGTCATCTATCGCGGACGGACCGAGCGCATGAACCCCGAGAAGCAGGCCCTCGCCGAGCGGACCAACAGGGACAACGTCAAGGGCGACCTGGCCGACGCGCTGGAAGGACGGGAGCTGTTCATCGGGGTCTCCCAGCCTGACATCGTCTCCCAGGAGATGGTCCGGTCGATGGCGGCCGATCCGATCGTCTTCGCACTGGCGAATCCCGTCAGCGAGATTTCCGTTGCGGAGGCCTACGAGGCCGGGGCGTCCGTCGCCGCCGACGGGCGGATGATGAACAATGCCCTCGCCTACCCCGGGCTGTTCCGCGGGGCGCTGGATTCGGGGGTTTCGATGATCTCGCGCGAGATGCTGATGGCGGGCGCCGAGGCGTTGGCCGGCGTCGTGCCGGCGGGCGAGCTGATGCCCGAGATGATGGACCCCGCCACCCACCATGTCGTCGCGGATGCGGTTTGCGCCGCCGCCGGCGAAAACGGCACGCCCCTGCTCGAGTAATGCGGCGCGACCCCCGCCCGGCTGCAGGCGCCCGCGTGGGAGTCGCATGCCGTCCCCGGCGCGGCGGCGGGCTCGCCGACGAGATCGGGGCGATTGACAGGCATTTTGCGCCCCCCTACCATCGGCCTTGAAGGAGACGCCGATGTCACGAAAGAAGACTGCGGGCTCCGAACCCGCCGGCGGATCGCGCAAGAGTTGGCAGGGGCGACTCACCGCCGACGCCGACGCCGCCACGGCCCGGTTTCTGGCGAGCCTCGACGTGGACCGCGAACTATGGCGCTACGACATCGTCGGCTCCCTCGCCCACGCCCGAATGCTCAGCGAGCAGGACATCCTCAGTGACGAGGAGCTGCGCCAGATTCGCAAGGGGCTCCTGTCGATCAGCGACGATCTCGAGTCGGGCTCGCTGGAGACGCCCGTCGAGCTCGAGGACATCCACATGGTCATCGAGAGGGCGCTCATCGACCGCACCGGCGACGCGGGCGCCAAGCTGCACACCGGGCGCAGCCGCAACGACCAGGTCGCGCTGGACCTGCGTCTGTGGGCGCGCGACGCCGTGGACGAACTGATCGAGGGCGTCGAGGCGCTGCAGGAGGCGCTCGTATCGCTGGCCGAGCGGCAAGGAAGCGTCGTCGTGCCCGCCTATACACACCTTCAGCGCGCCCAGCCGGTGCTCGCCGGACACGTGCTGCTGGCGTACGTCGAGATGCTCGACCGCGACGCCCAGCGGCTGGTCGACGCCCGCAAACGGGTGAACGTCTGTCCGCTGGGCAGCGGGGCGGTGGCCGGGACGTCCCTCCCGTTGGACCGGGCTCGCACCGCCGAGCTTCTGGGCTTCCCGAAGATCACCCGCAACAGCGTCGACGCCACGAGCGACCGCGATTTCCTCGCCGAGCTGTGCTTCTGCTGCGCGATGCTGGGCGTGCACCTGTCGCGCTGGGCGGAGGACTGGATCATCCAGGCGACCACGGAGTTCGGCTTTCTGGACCTGCCGGATGCCTACTGCACCTCCAGCAGCATGATGCCCCAGAAGAAGAACCCCGACACCCTCGAGCTCATCCGCGGCAAGAGCGCGCGGGCGATCCGACCTTGTCGGCATGCTCACGCTGCTAAAGGGCCTGCCGCTCGCCTACAACCGGGACCTGCAGGACGACAAGCGGTTCGTCTTTCCCGCCGTCGACGCCTGCGGCGGAGCGCTGCTGGTGGCCTGCGGGATCGTCTCGGCTGCAAGGTTCAACGAGAAGCGCATCGCCGCGGACATCGACGCCGGCTTCCTCGACGCGACCGCCCTCGCCGAGTATCTCGTCCGTCGGGGCGTGCCGTTCCGCACGGCCCACCAGGTGGTCGGCGGGCTGGTCCTGCGGGCGGAGAAGGAGGGCAGGACGCTCGCCGAACTGCCGATGGACGTCTACCGCGAGGCGACGGACCACGTGGCCGAGGACGTCTACGAGCACCTCGGCCCGGACAGCGTCGTGGAGGGATACGCCCCCGACGGAGCGGCGGGCCCGACCCAGCTCCGCGAGCAGCTCGACTACTGGAAGAGCAGGCTCGACCTCTGAAAGCGCGTACAGACAGCCCGGCCGATTGCGGCCGCGGCGATACTGAACGGCCGGGCACGAACTACTCGACGGCTACGACCTCGGACACCTGCGGCACCTTCGCCTTCATGTGGCGCTCGACGCCCATCTTGAGCGTCATCGCGGCGCCGGGGCATCCCTTGCAGGCGCCCTGGAGGCGCACCGAGACCTTGCCCGAATCCTCCTCGACGTCGACGAGCTCGATGTCGCCTCCGTCCGCCTGAAGCAGCGGGCGAATCTGCTCGACGACCTCCTGGACCTGCTGACGCATATCGTCTGTCTTCGCTTCCTCGGCCATGACGGCTCCTTCGGTCTGCGGCGGGACGTCGGCCCGCCTGATTATCAATCTCATTATAGAGCGGCGCAGCGGCGGCGCAAACCTCGACGCGGGTGATTCCGGCGTGGCGACCCGCCGTGCTCGCATGACGCGGCCTACAATTCCTCGATGCAGGGATCACGGCGGGCCGACGACGTGCCCCGACACGGCCGCGAACGAAGCGAAAGGAGAAGCTATGAAGTGAGCCACCCCCGGCTCGGGTAGTCTTTGGATTT
>CAZADC010000484.1:0-1124 GCA_964483755.1 uncultured Planctomycetaceae bacterium
CGGCCGCGCAGATGCGGTAGCCCTGATCGCCGAGCGCGTCGGCGTCCGGCCCGTCGACGAGGCGCGCGCCCGCCGCGCCGCCCAGCACGACGGCCGGGGCGTCGGTCGGCAGACGCTTCAGGACGCGCGACGTCTCGCCGGTCAGCAGGTGGAGGTATCTCGCCAGCTCGCCGGCCGCCAGGGAGGCGGTTTCGTCGGCGTCGGCATCGAGCACTACGGCGGCTCCGGCGAGGCGGATCGGGGCGGCGGACGTCCTGGCGGCCATGAGACGGCTTCCTTTCGAATGCGTCGGTTCGGGATTCGCCCGCCGCGTCGGACCGTCGAGGTCGGCGTCGGACGTCCGGGCGGAACCCGGAGTCGCGGAGCCTATCGCGCCGCGTCCTCGCACGCAATCGGACCGGCCGCGGTTGACGGCGCACGGCGATTCTGGGACGCTTCACGGCATGCCTGCACACCGCGACATGTCTGCGGCTGACGGTGCGACGACCGGCCGTGCAGCGGCTTGGACTGCGCGACTGCTCGCCGCCGCAATCGGGGGCCTCGCCGCCATGCTCGCGGCAGGGTGCGCTGCGCCGTCGCCGAACGAGTCGCCGACCGCGCCCGGCGCCCCGCCGGTCCGTCTCGAAGCCGTGGATGCAGCAGAGCTCGAAGGGGCGATCGACCTTGCCGGACGGTACCTCGTCCGCCACTGCGGCGCCGACGGGCGGTTCGACTACTGGCTGCACACCGACCCGGAGTTCGATCTCCCCCCGGCCTACAACGTCCTCCGCCACTCCGGGACGATCTACGCCCTCGGCATGTACGCCGACGTCCGCGACGCCCCGGACGCGGTCGCCGCGATGCGCCGCGCGGCCGGGCTGCTCCGCCGCGAGACGATCGACCCGATCACGGGCATGGACGAGATCTGCGCCGTCTGGTCCGGGCGACTCAGCGACGAGGCCGACTGGGACCGGCCCCGCGCGAAGCTCGGCGGCACGGGCCTGGGGCTGGTCGCCCTGCTGGCGCTCGAACGCCACGACCCCGGGCAGACCGACGAGGCGACCCTGCGACGCCTCGGCAACTTTCTTCTGTACATGCAGCGACGCGACGGGAGCTTCTACACCGAGTACCAGGGCTTCCAGCAC
>CAZADC010000484.1:1134-2811 GCA_964483755.1 uncultured Planctomycetaceae bacterium
AGCGCCGCGTGGACGAGCCTCTACTACCCCGGCGAGGCGGCGCTGGGGCTCGTGATGCTCGGCGAGCACACCGGCGAGCGGCGGTGGATCGACGCAGCCGTCGCGGCGCTTCGCTACCTCGCGTCGATCCGTCCCGACGTGCAGTCCACCCCGCCGGACCACTGGGCGCTGATCGCCACCGAGCGCGTCCTCCCGCTGCTCGACGCCGACCGCACCGCCGACCGCGCCGAGCTGCTCCGCCACGCCGAGCTGGTCTGCGAGGCGATGCTCACCCGGCTGGAGCGCGTGGACGCCACCCCGGACTCTCCGCTGCACGGATGCTTCACGTCGGACGGGCGGACGTGCCCGACCTCGACGTGCCTGGAAGGCCTCCAGGCCGCGCTGGAGCTCCTTCCCGCGGACCGGCGGGCGCTGCGGGTGCGGGTCGCCCGCGCCGTGGACGCGGGCGTTGCGTTCCTCGTCCGCTCGCAGATTCGCGACGAGCGTCTCTCCGGCGGCTGGCCTCGGGCGATCGCGCCGATCCCGGCCGATTCGTCGGGCGACCGCCGCTTCAACGTCCGCGTGGGCGAGGTGCGCATCGACTACGTTCAGCACGCCCTGTCCGCCCTGATCCGCTACCGCCGGCTGCGCCGCTGACGACCCGGCCCGACGCCGATCTTGGCACGCGGCCCGCCCGCCGATAGGATGCCCGACATGTACGAGGACCACGACATCGCGGTGCTCATCCCCTGCCACAACGAGGCCGCCACCGTCGGCACAGTCGTCGACGACTTCCGCCGCGAGCTGGGCGGCGCGAGAATCTACGTCTTCGACAACTGCTCGACCGACGAAACCGCCGAAATCGCCGCCTCGCACGGCGCGCTGGTGATCCCCGAGCCGCGGAAGGGCAAGGGGTACGTCATCGAGTCCATGCTCGACACCGTCTCGGCCGACTGCTACGTCATGGTCGACGGCGACGACACCTACCCCGCCGAGAAGGTCGGCGAGCTGCTCGCCCCGGTCATCGAAGGCCGGGCCGACATGGCCGTCGGGGCGCGCCTCGCCGAGTACGACAGCGAATCCTTCCGCCCGCTCCACGTCGCCGGCAACACGCTGGTCCGACGGTTGATCAACTGGATTTTCTCGGCCGACCTGACCGACATCCTGTCGGGCTACCGCGCGTTCTCACGCAAGGTGGTGCGCCGCGTCCCGGTGGTCTCGTCGGGCTTCGAGGTGGAGACGGAGCTGACCGTCCAGATGCTCTACTACCGCCTGCGGATCGTGGAGGTGCAGGTCCCCTACCGCGTCCGCCCGGCCGGGAGCGAATCCAAGCTGCGGACGTTCCGCGACGGATTCCGCGTGCTGTGGAAGCTCTTCAGCCTGTTTCGCAACTTCAAGCCGCTGACGTTCTTCGGCTCGATGGGGATCGTGCTGCTCGTGCTGGGGGTGCTGAGCGGAATTCCGCCGATCTGGGACTACGCCGCCTATGGGTACGTCTACCACGTGCCGCTGGCGATCCTGGCCGTCGGACTCGTGCTGCTCAGCGCGGTGAGCGTGACGATCGGGCTGCTGCTGCACGCGGTGAACTGGCGGTTCAAGGAGATGCACAACGTCATGGTTCGCGGGCGGGACTGACGGACTCGTCCGGCGCGGCGGGACCTCCCGAGGGTCCATCATCGACGGGCCGGTCGGGTTTCT
>CAZADC010000485.1:0-2807 GCA_964483755.1 uncultured Planctomycetaceae bacterium
CGATCGTACGCATGTTGGACATGCAGGCGGCCTCCTGCGCCAGCAGCTTGGCCTGCTGGAGACTCGGCATGAGAATAGTCACCAGCAGCGCGATGATCGCGATGACCACGAGGAGCTCGATCAGCGTAAAACCACGCTGCCTCATTCCGCTGAGCCCGTCAGAGGTTCGTTCGATCAGCGTGGAACCACCCCGCCTTGCGGCGGCCCGACCGAACAGCCTGACCCCGAACGCCCGATTCGACGTCGACATGATGTCTCTCCTCTGCCGCCGCAGTATGGACGTGAAAGCGATGCGCGGCGACTGATCACATTATCCGCCCCTGTCGGGGCTTGATCAAGCGGGATTCCCCGCAGCAGGCTGCCTTGTCCGACGGCACGTCAGCACGAGCCCCAGCAGACCGATCACTCCCGCCGTCGGCCAGGTCAGCGCGGCCCAGGCGGGACGCGGGAAAAGTGTATCGATCCGGCTCCCCGCCGTGCGCCAGGCGAACGTCAGCGGGGCCAGGTTCCACAAGGCCGACGCCGCCTTGCGGGCCGGAGTGAACTCCGCGGCGAGGTATCCTGCGGCCGGGATGGCCAGGGAGATCAGCAGCATCGCCACCAGCGCGACGGGCCCCACACGCGGCCGGTCGAGCGCCGCACCCAGCGCCAGCGACAGCGGCACGAGCAGCACGATCAACACGACGCACCGGACGCCGTCCAGCCAGACGGCGTCGGCCAGCCAGCCCGCCGCCAGGTAGAACGGCGCGGCGGCGGCGAGGAGGAAGGCGCAGCCCGCGACGGCGGCAAGCGGAGACGGACGGCGGCGAGCGACCACCAGCGGATGGACCAGCAGGAAGTACGCCGTCTGGGCGACGAGCAGCGCCTGGAGCGTCGGCAGCGGCGCGGCCACCGGGGCGCGCTTCGGCGGGCGGATCGCGTCCGGCCAGAGCCCCGCGGCCAGCCCGGCCAGCAGGATCAGCAGGTAGAGCCCCCCCGCCGGGCCCCACACGACGTGGCGGGCCGGCACGTCCGACGACGGGGATTCAGTTGACGCTGACATGCAGCTCGTCGTAACGGAGGTCGATGTAGTCGTTGAGTCCGGCAAGGCGTCCGTCGTGCTCGGCGGCGTAGACGTCGAGGTAGGACATCTTCCGCTGGGGGCTGACGACGTAATCGCCGCTGTCGGCTGGGAACCGCCCGAAGCGGATGTCCGTCCGCGACCCGCGACCGACCTGGGCGTACATCCGCAGGTGCGGCTCGGTCGCGCTGATCCGCCCGTCGTGGTTCCGCACGTCAACGACGGTGATCTGGTTGGCGTAGGGTCGCTCGAGGACCATCTTCACGAGCTGAAGCCCGGCCCGGACGTCGCCGCCGGACCACGTGTGCCCGACGGGGGGCGGAGATTCCGCCACGCCGTCGATCGTGACGTAATGAATCTCGTGCGGGTCCAGCGCATACGGCACGTCGTCGACGTCGACGAAGCACACCTGCTCGGCCGGTGCGCCCGATCGGCGCCGCGCCATCACCGCCCACCGCGGCGTCTGCGTGGACGGAACGCAGACGCCCTCGGCGTCGACGAAGTACGCCTGCCCGTCGTACAGCACGCGGGCGACGGGCCTGCGGAACTCGGCCGTCACGTCGACCACGCCGACGTGCGGGTCCTCGCCGCGACGCTTGCGGACGCGGATCACCCGGCGGACCCAGGGGTTGACCTCGCCGAGGGCGTAGACCTTGGCCGTGAGCTTCTCGTCGTAGTAGCGGGCGTCGCCGGGGGTCAGCCACTCGCGGACGGAATCGGCGACGCTGGCGGGCATCCAGTCCGGGCGGGCGGTCAGGACCACCTGTACATCGCCCGGAGCGGGAACCGTCCGCCCGCTGAGAACGCGCCGCTCCAGCGCCTTGAGGGCGAACACCCCCGCCACGGCGAACAGCGCGATCGCCACGCACCAGCCGAGGTTGCGCTTGATCCCCGCCCGACGATCCTCGCTGAGCGACGACCACCAGCGGGACGCGCGCGACGGGGTCGGCGCCGAGGTCGACCGCGAACCGCCGGGGGAGGATTTCGACTTCCTGCTCTTGCGGGACATCCGTGTCGCCTTCCTGGGGAGTCAAGTCAGCGCCGCGGCCGGGTCTGTTCGGCCGATGCCGGCACGGTCGGGGATCGGTCGGCGCAGCGTCCGTCGAGCCGCCCGACACCTGCACTTGTATCGTCAATGGGGCTTGTGGCTCTCCACCCGCTATCGGGCGGTGGCGGGCTGGCGCTCGATCGCCAGCGCGGCGATGCGGTCGACCAGCGCATCGAACGACAGGCCGACCCGCTCGGCCGCCATGGGCAACAGCGAGTGGCCGGTGAAGCCGGGGATCGTGTTGATCTCCAGGCACTGCGGCTCGCCGGCGTCGTCGAGGATGAAATCCACGCGCGAGAAGTCGCGGCACTCCAGGCAGCGATGCGCTTCCATCGCCGCCTCGCGGACGCGGCGGCAGGTCTCGGCGTCCAGGCCGTGGTCGAAGACGTACCGCGTGCCGGCGCCGTCGGCGTACTTCGCCTCGTAGTCGTAGAACTCCCGGGCGGGGACCACCTCCAGCACCGGCAGCGCCTCGTCGCCGAGGATGCCGACGGTCAGCTCGCGTCCGGCGACGAACCGCCAGGGCATCGGCATCTGCACCTCCACGCGGTCGCCCGCCTGCCATGTGCGCTCCAGGGTCGCCTCGGCCGGGCGGCCTTTGAGCAGCACCTGCGGGGCCTCGCACCATCGCGGCATCCGGAGCGTCAGGCGGAACCGTGCGGGCTGCGAGGGCGACACCACGATCTCCACCCGTCCGTC
>CAZADC010000486.1:0-2793 GCA_964483755.1 uncultured Planctomycetaceae bacterium
ACGGGCTGGTGGACATCCTGGCCACCAACAAGAAGGGCTCCACGCTGGCGCTGCTGAGCAACACCGGCGGCGGGGTCTTCGCCGGACCCACGACGTTCGCCAACCCCGCCAAGCCGCTGTCGGTCGTGACGCAGGACAACCTCGGCAACTACCTCGACTTCAACCTCGACGGGTTCGCCGACGTCGCCGTGGGCAACGCCCAGGGCAACTACGTCACCATCTATCTCGGCGACGGCGACGGCGGGTTCTCCCGTCAGCTCCAAGCCGAGTACAGCAACAAGTCGGTCCAGACCATCGGGTCGGCCGACGTGAACTCCGACGGCAAGCAGGACCTGGTCCTCATCCACAACCGCGGCAACTTCATGACGGTGCTCACCAGCAACGGCAACGGCACCTTCGCCTCGCCGGTCGAGTTCGACGTCGGGACCATCAAGCGCCGCCAGCCGGACGGGATCGTCCTGACCGACCTGAACAACGACGGCGGGATCGACGTCGCCGTCGCGGACGCGGGCTCGCACGAGATCAGCGTGCTGCTGAAGAACCTGGTCGTCTGAGCCCGACGGCAGAGACGCGCAGACAAGTGAATCCGACGCGGCGGTCCGACCCGGGCCGCCGCGTCTTTGTCTTGGCGCGCGCGTTGGATCCGTCCGGAGCCCGGGTCGCGCTTGTCTGGGGGCCGGTGCACATGTACAATACCCGGTTTCCAAGCCGGCGGATGGAGCCGGAGTGCAGCTTCACCCCGCCGGGACGATGTTCCGGGCGGAAACGGAGTCGGCGAGTGGGCAAGAACGGCGACGGCAGCGGGAGCGGGGCGAGGGGGCGGCGCAAGGAGGTCCCGCGCCCGACGATCGAGGCGTCCCGCGAGATCGTCGTCCTCGGGGCTCGCGAGCACAACCTCCAGAGCATCGACGTCCGCCTTCCGCGCGACCAACTGGTTGTCATCACCGGGCTGAGCGGATCCGGCAAGAGCAGCCTCGCGTTCGACACCCTCTACGCGGAGGGGCAGCGCAAGTACGTCGAGAGCCTCTCCGCCTACGCGAGGCAATTCCTGGAGCAGCTTGCCAAGCCGGACGTCGAGCACATCGAAGGGCTTCCGCCCACCGTCGCCATCGAGCAGCGGGCGGGCGGGTCCAACCCCCGCTCCACGGTCGCCACGACGACGGAGATCTACGACTACCTCCGCCTGCTGTTCGCCCGCGTCGGCACGCCGCACTGCTGGATCTGCGGGCGCGAGATCACCTCCCAGACCGTCAGCCAGATGGTCGACGCGATCATGACGCTCCCGGAGGGCACACGGTTCATGGTGCTCGCGCCGGTCGTCCGCGGCCAGAAGGGCCAGCACCAGGAACTCCTTCGCCACGTACAGCGGGAGGGGTTCGTGCGCGTCCGCATCGACGGCGAGATGCATGATCTCAAGGACCCGCCCGAGCTCAACAAGAACAAGAAGCACACCATCGACGTCATCGTGGACCGCCTGATCCTCAAGGAATCGGTCCGCATCCGCCTGTCCGACAGCATCGAGACCGCGCTGGCGCTGGCGGGCGGACTGGTCCGCATCACCTACGAGGGCGAGGACGCCGACACGGACGCCGAGGGCAAGAGCGACTACGCCGACTGGACCGACTGGCTGTTCAGCGCCACCTATGCCTGCCCCGAGCACCCGCAGGCGAACCTCGAGGAGCTCAGCCCGCGGATGTTCAGCTTCAACTCGCCCTACGGGGCGTGCGACAGCTGCGACGGGCTGGGGACGATTCTCGAGTTCGACCCGGACCTGATCGTGTCCGACCCCACGCTGTCGCTCTCGCAGGGCGCCGTCGACGCGTGGCGGCACGGCGGCAAGCGCATGAACATCTTCTACAATCGCATGATCCGGCGCTTCTGCCGTCAGTACGGTATCTCGGCCAACACGCCGTTCGAGGACCTGTCCGCCTCCATCCGAAAGAAGCTCCTTTATGGGGACGACGATTTCGAGGGCGTCATCCCCAACCTGACCCGACGCTGGGAGAAGACCGACAGCGAGTACGTCAAGGAGCGGCTGCACGGGTACCTGTCCGAGCAGCCCTGCACGGCCTGCGGGGGCGCGAGGCTCAAGCCCGCGTCCCTGGCCGTCAGGATCGCCGACCGCAACATCGACGGGGTGACCACGCAGTCGATCGCCTCGGCGCTGGAGTTCTTCGCGGACCTCGAGCTGGACACCGAGCGCACGCAGATCGCCGAGACGATCCTGAAGGAGATCCGCCACCGACTGACGTTCCTGGCGGACGTGGGGCTGGACTACATCTCGCTGGACCGCACGGCCGCCACGCTCTCGGGCGGCGAGGCGCAGCGCATCCGCCTGGCGACGCAGGTCGGCAGCGGGCTCGTGGGCGTCTGCTACGTTCTGGACGAGCCGACGATCGGGCTGCATCAGCGGGACAACCAGCGGCTTATCCGCACGCTCAAGCATCTGCGCGACATGGGCAACACCGTCCTGGTCGTCGAGCACGACGAGGAGACGATCCGCTCCGCCGACGAGGTGCTGGACATGGGCCCGGCCGCGGGGCGGCACGGCGGACGGGTGGTCGCCCAGGGCACTGTCGACGACATCTGCGCCGCGGACGAGTCGGTCACCGGGAAGTATCTGGCCGGCAGACGCATCATCGAGACGCCCCAGCGGCGCCGCAAGCTCAGCCGCAAGAAATGCGTCGAGGTGCGAGGCTGCCGGGAGCACAATCTCAAGGACCTGGACGTGAAGTTTCCGCTCGGCGGGATCATCTGCGTCACGGGCGTCAGCGGATCGGGCAAGAGCACGCT
>CAZADC010000487.1:0-2776 GCA_964483755.1 uncultured Planctomycetaceae bacterium
CGGTCAGGTCCCGGTCGGAGGACGGTTCGACGGGCGGATGGATGGGCGGCGGCTCGGTTGCGGCTTCGACAGCGGTCTCGGCGGGCTGTCCGTCGGCCGGCGCGGGAGAGGGCTTCCGCCCGGCGCGGTGCGCCAGGACCGGCCCGGGCCGGCCCGGGCGGGGTGCGGCTTCGCTGGGTTCCGACGGCACGGCCGGGCGCGCCTCGGCGGATTGCGGGCGCGTCGGCGACGCATCGTCGCCGCCGAGAACGAGCCAGAGCGCAGCGGCGCAGACCAGCACTCCTGCGGCCGCCATGACGAGCGGCGACCGATAGAACGGGCGCCGCGCGGACCGGTCGTCGGACGAGGCGGTCATCGGTTGCTCCGCGCGCGTTGCGGCGGGGGCGTCCGCGGGAGCGGGGGCGCTTTCCGGCCGTCCGGTGTCGTCCTCGCCGTCGGAAACGATCCCCAGGCGGTCGACGCCGTAGTTTGCGCGGTCGGGCTGGTCGTTGCTCCGGCCGTAGTCCGACAGCGAGCCGAGGCGTCCGGCGATGAGGTCCCGGTCTGTCTCTTTCTCTGTATCCATTGCGTGGTCCGGCCGGGCGGCTACTTCGCGGCCCCGAAGAGCAGACGTTTGAGCACCGATCGCTTGCGGGACTTTTTCGGCTTTTCTTTCTGCTCGGCCCCGGCGCCGGGGTTCATCTCGTCGAGCATCGCCCGCAGCGCTGCGTAGTCCCGGCTGGTTTCGCCATCGGACGCGGTGGTCTGATCTGCTTCCGCGGGCACCCCCTCGGGCACCGGTTCCGTGTCATGCGGGGGTGTGCGTTCGAGCTGTTCGGACGTACGGTCCCGGGAGGCGTCCTGGTCGTCGCAAGCCGACGGCTGAGGCGCCGGGGCTTCGGCGCCCGGCTGATCGGCCTCCCACGGCAGCGGTTCATCCGGCTGGGGCTCTGGGGGTGGGGCGGGTGGCCCGTTGTCCGCCGTGGGCGGCGCGGGCGCGTCGGCCGCCTCCCAGGGCAGGGGCTCGTCGGCCTGGCCGGCGGGCGGCGGATTGTCGTCGTCGGCTGATGCGGCGACCGGCCCGGCGGGTGCGGTTTCGGCCTCGTCGGCATGATCCTGCGTCGCCGGGGTGTTGTCGTCTTCTTCATCGGACAGCGGGGCGTCGGAGGCCGTGCCTGCGGTGTCGGACGCAGCGTCGCCGTCGGACGTCTCGTCCTCGACGTTCTCGGAGTTCTCGCTGAAGATGTCCTCGGGCATCTCCATGTCGATGTCGACGTCGAACGTCCAGTCCTGCCGCTTCCCGGCCCGGGGCGGCTGGGCGCTTTCGGCGTCGCCGCCGCCCATCTCGACGATCCCCATTCCCTCCACGTCCGCCTCGTCGGTATAGTCTTCCCCCTCGACGCGTCCGTCGAACGGCGAACCTCCTCTGCGATCGCGGGAGAAGTTTCGCACGAGGGTATTCACCTGCCCCCGCAGGTCGGCCACGGCGCGGCGCTCCTCGGTGCTCAGCTCCTCGACCTCCGAGGCGTCGGGCGTCGGCAGCCCGTCGGCGGCCGACTGCACGTCCATGCCGCACAGCTCCTTCGCCAGCGCCGTATAGTCCTCTGCGGCGCTGGATTCCGGCGCGTAGCTGAGAATGCTCTCCCCGGCGGCGGGGCACTCGCGGATGCGGACGTTCTCCCGGATCACCGTCTTGAACACGCGCCCCGGCAGGGCGCGCTTCAACTCCGCGAGGATGTAGCGGCTGAGCTTCGTGCGGGCGTCGAACCGGCAGGCCAGCACGCCCAGCAGGTCGATCTCGTGCCCGAATCCGTCACGGACGTCCTGGAGCGTGGTCAGCAGGATGCGGAGTCCGTCGAGGGCGAGGATGGACGTTTCGACGGGAACGAGCGCGTGCGAGGCCGCCAGCAGGGCGTTGCCGATCAGGCGGTTGCCCAGGCTGGGCGGACAGTCGATGAGGATGTAGTCGAAGTCGGTCTGCTGCTTGAGCAGCCGGCGGAGCTGTCCGCCCTGGGTGGGGCGAAGGTCGTGGGCGACGGAATCAAGCTTGCCGCTCCCGGGCGCCAGCGAGACGCCGGGGGCGACCTCCGGGATGGGCTCCAGGCCTTCCCCGCGGAGCAGGGCGTCGGCGAACCGCGTGTCCTCCTCGACGCCAAGCCAGCGGGACGAGGCGGCCTGCCCGTCGAGGTCGACCAGCAGGACCTTTTTGCCCAGCGCGCCCAGCGCGGCCGCCAGACTGACGCTGGTGGTGGTCTTTGCCGTGCCGCCCTTCTCGTTGACGACTGCGATTACCTGCACACTCACGCACCTCTCCTGCAGCTTCGGCGGGACGACGACCCTCCCGCCGTCCTCCGTGGAACGCCCGTTGTCAGCATCGGCAAAGCCCGTCGGGGCGTTTAGCCCGGCGTCGGATTACGCCGACGCTGTCCGGGTCGCAATCGGCCGTCCCTTTGACTGCGGCTGCGACGTCGTCCACCCGAGACGCCGCGCAAGGTATTGCACCGGCACGAGCTGGCCGATCGCGGGGCGAGCGGCGCCTCCCGCGGCGCCCGCGTTCCCGCCCGGCGGGGTCCTGTCGACGCTCGGGAAAACCCTCACAGGCGTCACAGGCCGCGGGTCGCGACGTGGCCGTTCCTGCACGGTCCGCAAAGGAAAGCTACGTTCCGGCGGACGAGGGCGGCAAATCCCCGCTGTTGCTGCGCTGCTGCTGGCAGGTCCGGGCGCAGTGGATGCGTTGTCCCGGCCGATCGCCGAGATGTGACGCGATGGGAGGCGGCGCGCGGCTTGAACAGGCGGA
>CAZADC010000488.1:0-2770 GCA_964483755.1 uncultured Planctomycetaceae bacterium
CAACAAGGACACGAAGGAGACCATCGTCGTGCCCCGCCCGGAGGCCGGCGAATGGTGGGTGCTGGTCCACGGATACGACGACTTCTCGGGCGTGGACCTCGTCGCCGACTGGGAAGGCGGCGCGGGCCCGCCGCCCCCGCCGGACGAAGGCGACTTCCGCATCCTCTACCCCGAAGGCGGCGAGCGCTGGCGACTCGGGCGCGACTACGTCGTCCGCTGGGAGGCGCCGCGCGGCGTCCGCTACATCCGCATCCAGTTCTCGCTCAACAACGGGCGCGACTGGCGCGAGGGCGAGCTGCCGGACCGCATCCTGGCGCGCCTCGGACGCTTCGAGCTCCGCGTCCCCCGCGAGGACCGCTTCGTCAGCGACGACGTGCGCCTGCGGTTCATCGACGTCGACCGGCGCCGCGTGCTCGCCGTCAGCGAACGCTTCGAAATCGTCGACCGCTACGGCGACGACGATGACGGCGACGACGACGATGACGACGGTGACGACGACTTCCGCCGCGACGAGTACGAGCCCGACAACAGCCGGGACCGCACCACCGAGCTCCGCATCGGCCGGGAGCAGCATCACACGATCTACCCCGAGGACGACGAGGATTTCTTCAGCTTCGACCCGCCGCGCCGGGAAAAGTACCTCGTGCGGTTCACCGACGTCTCCACCCCGTTGAAGTACCATCTGTGGATCAGCCGCAACGGCCGCGAGGAGCGGCATATCGACCGCGACCGCATCGACCGCAGCGGCGAATACATGATCCTCGACGCGACCGACGAGCGGATCGAGTACTTCAAGTTCAAGGTCGTCCCGCAGGATGACGACGACGTCGGCGAGTACACGCTGACCCTCTACCGCATCCGCGACTGACGCACCGCCGACACGGCGCGACGCGGCGGGGCCCGCTCCCCGCCGCGTTCGTCTGCGCCCCCGCGGCTGGTCTGACCGCCGCCCGTGCGATACACTCAGAAGAATGAGAGCCCCGCGGAACGACAGCATGATGCGAGCGATCCTCGCCCTCCTGGCGGCCTTGCTTTTCTGCGCCCCGGCCGTCGCCGACGTGGTCTACCTCCGCGGCGGCAAGACCTACGAGGGCAAGGTGACCCGGCGCGGAGACAAGATCCTCGTCGAAATGGAGCTCGGGACCGTCGAGCTGGACGCCGACGACGTCCTGGCGATCGACGAGCTGCCCGACGAGCCGGAGGATCCGGAAGACGCGGACGGGGAGAAGGAGTCCCCCAACGACGCCGACGACGCCCTGTCGTCCTCGATCCCGATCGCCATGGCGCACGCGACGCGCCCCGAGCCGATCATCTTCGCCCTGATGTCCGTCCTCGAGGGCACCGAGGCCGGCGCCGCCTCCTACGACGTCCGCCGCCAGATCGAGCGATGGCAGACCTTCGCCCATGACCGCAAGCGCCGCGCGGGGGCCCGTTGGCTCGACCCCGAGGATTTCGTCCGCCGCCGCAACGCCTACGCCGAGCACCATCGCGAGGGCGAACAGCTCGCCTCGAAGGCGGCCCGCATCCGCGGCGACGACCCCGCCGAGCGCCTCCAGCGGGCGAAGTGGCGCCAGCAGGCGGCCGTCCATTTCCGCAAGGCCGCCGGCGCGTGGGCCGATCCGCTTCTGCGGACCTTCCTGCTCGGCGCGGCCGAGCTGAGGGGCGACGTACCCGCCAAGGCGTCCGCCCTCTTCGAGCGGTGCGCGAGCGAACAGCCGCGGATCGCCGTCTTCCACCAGGGGCGCGGGTTCGCCCTCCAGCGGGCCGACCGCCACCTCGAGGCCGTCGAGGCGTTCACGCGGGTCCTCGAGCTCCAGCCGGGCAGCTCCGACGCCGTGGACCTGCTCCGCGACGCCCTGCAGAAGGTCCCCGGCGCGGAGATCCGTTCCACCGCCTTCCGCCTCGCCGAGGACCTCCTGTCCACGTACGAGGAATCCAGCCGCCGCGCCTACACCCGCCGGGGCGAAGTCTGGCTGATGCCCGGCGACGAGTTGCGGGTCGACGAGGACGAGCTGCCCACGCCACCGATGGACCGCTTCACCTTCCTCCAGGGCGTCGGCGTGCCGATCGGCAACCATACGCTGCTGGTTGACGCGGCCGTCGTCGAGGACGCCGCCGCGATCCACGTCTCCCTCGGCGACACGTGGGTGGTCGGCTACCCCCGCCGGATCAGCACATACGGGCGCGCCGGCGATACCCCGCTGGCGATGGTCCACATGGAGGGCGTCGAGCTGACCCCCCTGACGGCCGAGGAGGAGACCACGTTCGCCGCCGACGAAGCCGTGACCGCCTACGCCCTGCCGCTGTACGCGGAGATGGGCTCGACGATCCGCCCCCTCTCCGGCGGCATAGAGCGCGTCGGCGAGACAGGACCGACGAAGGTGTCCGTCGAGCTCTCTCCGGGCGACGCAGCCGGGCCGATCGTCACGGAGGACGGACGGATCGCCGGATTCCTCGCCGGGCGGACCGACCCGCGGGCCGCCGACGGCGGCGAGAGCCGCCTGATCCCCTACGCGGACGTCTACGAGTTCGTCCGCCGCGCCCGGCGCAGCTCGCGGGTGCGATACGGCTACCGGCGGGTGGAGCGCCAGGTCGAGCCGACCGAATACGCCGGGCGGCACTTCCTCGTGACGGCCGTGCACGGCGAACGGTTCGAGGACGAGTGAACCGCCGGACTCCGCGGCGCCGCCCGCAGGATAAATCTGGATGAAGCACTTTGTCTGCGCCATCACCTGCACCCGGTTCGAGCGATGGCGATGGAGTGTTCCGC
>CAZADC010000489.1:0-2760 GCA_964483755.1 uncultured Planctomycetaceae bacterium
GACGTTCTTGCCCTCCTCCTCCACGATCCGACGAACCCGATCTTCGCTACGCGGCGGGCTGATGTTCAATGAACCATGCTCCCGGTAGTAGGTCGCGCCACCAAAAAATGTCGCACACCCGCGCCGACCAGGGCTTTCGTGGCTCGCGGGGGCCATTCGGAGGCGGTCCAGGGCGTCTGGAGGCCAGTTCGCGGGAACCGAAGCCCGATCGGCGCGGACCGTTCCCGGGGGCATGCATCGCGGGGAACACGGAATGGAGCGTCGGGCCTCATGACGGTGCGGGCGCTCGGGGCAGCAGCGCCGCGAGTCGGCGTATCCGGTCCAGGATCGCGGCGAACAGCCGACGCGGCACCGCAACCTCGGCCATCTGGAACACCACGTACCGCGAGTGTGCCACCACCTTGGCCCCGCTCTTGATGAGCTTCTCCCGGAGTGTCGTCAGCGACCAATGTTTCACCCCGTTCGGCAGCGCCAGTCGACGCAGGAAGTTGCCAGGTTGTAGGCCAGGGCGAACAGTTGTAGGCGGACCTGGTTGTCCACGAAGTCGTGGCAGGAGAGCCGCGTCCAGTTCACCGCGTTCTTGCCTTCCTTGATCCATTGCTCGGCCGTGCCGCGACCGTTGTAGAACTTCACCACCTGCCGGGGCTTTCGCCGAAGGTTCGTCACGATGAACCCCACGCGGGGAAAGAGCTCGCCCTTGTGGTGCTCGATCTTGGCCACGACGCGGCGCGGCTTGTCCCAACTGGCAGCTTGGTACAGGAAGTCGTGATACCAGACAACCGGCTTGTTGGACGGCCGGCCCACCGGCCGCGTCAAGAGCGGCTCGATCTCGCGTTGAAGCACTTCGTTGGCCGGCAGGCGGATCCCGTAGAGGTACCGCTCCGCCTCCAGGTACTCATATAATCCCGGGCGGGCGAAGGCGGCGTCGCCCCGGAAGAACCGGCGAATGTCCAGCAAGCGGTACCGGTCTACAACTCGATCCCGGGCCATTGCCTGGAAATCCCAGCACGTGTGAGACGCCTATGAAGACACAAGGTGAAATGGAAGCTGCGGTCTGTAAATCGGGATTTCCCGGATAGTCTTCGGCCGACGACCGCCGCCGGCCTTTCCGACGAGTTTATCACGGATCGGGAGATCGACAAGCATTTTCTCCGCTCGACGGACCGCATATCGGACCGTCTCCCGCCCACCATGACGCCCAGATCGGCCGTTGCAGGGGCGTTTATCGCCGATTCGCGCAGACTGTCCCCGTCGCTTCCGCGTCCTCCGGGTGTCTCGTCCGCCATCGGGGTCATCGCGGCACCGTCTCGGGCAGGCGCAGCCGGCGAATCCGCTGCAGGATCGCCCGGAACAGCCGCTTGGGCACGGCGACCTCGGCCATCTGGAAGATCACGTACCGGGCGTGCGTGACGACCTTCGCCCCGATCTTGATGAGCTTCTCTCGCAGCGTCGTCAGCGACCAGTGCTTCACCGAACGGGGAAGGGCCAGCCGACGCAGGAAGTTGCCCAGGTTGTAGGGCAGGGCGAACAGTTGCAGCCGCACCTGGTTGTCCGCGAAGTCGTGGCAACTCAGCCGCGTCCACTTCACGGCGTTCTTGCCCTCCTTGATCCACTGCTCGGCCGTGCCGCGCCCGTTGTAGAACTTCACGACCTGCCGGGCCGACCGGCGGAGGTTCGTCACGATGAACCCTACGCGGGGGAACAACTCGCCCTTGTGGTGCTCGATCTTCGCCACCACCCGGCGGGGCTTGTCCCAACTGCCGGCCTGGTAGAGGAAGTCGTGATACCAGACGACCGGCTTGTTCGACGGACGGCCCACCGGCCGCGTCAGCAGCGGCTCGATCTCCTGATAAACCACCTCATTGCTGGGTAAACGGATCGCGTAGAGGTAGCGTTCCAACTCCAGATACTCGTAGACCTCCGGCCTGGCGAATGCAGCGTCGGCGCGGAAGAAGCGGCGGATCTCCAGCAGGCGGTAGCGGCCGACGACGGGATCGAGAACTGAAAGCCAGTCGTCGGCGCTGGCGACGTTGCCCTCGCGCAGAAGTGCCCGCTCCAGGTCACCGAACTGGTTGAAGCAGAACAGCGGGTGGTAGCAGGTGCAGCCGAAGTGGCCGTTGTACGCCGTGCCTTCCTGCTCCCCGTACGTCTCGCTGACCGAACTGTCCAGGTCCAGGATGATCTCACGAGTTCGCTTCCTCCGGTACACCGTGTCGATCCATCGGCCCGACAGGTCCGTCAGGGAGGCCAGGTTCTTGGGCTGCGTGAGCACCTCGGTCTCGAACAGGCCCATCTGGCTGGTGGACGCGGCCCGCTTGGTGCGGGCGCGTTCGCCCACCACGTATCGCATGGAAGGATCGACGCTCAGACGTTCGGCATCGTTAGTGTCTTCGTAGCCGGCCAGGCGGCTGAAGACCGACTGCCGCAGCAGCCCGACCATCGTGTGCCGGGTGTTCTGCCCGGTTCGCCAGTCATCCAGCAGCCCCTCAGCCATCCCGGTCAATCCGACCACCTCGTCCAGTTCGCGGTACGGCAGCAGGTCGGCATCGGAGGTGACCTTCGAGCCGTGGAATTCGAGCTTGATCGACCCGTCGAAACCCACCCGCAGAGCGTCCTTGCCGCCTTCACCCATCGCATCCCTGCCTTCCGCCGTCCGTGGCATCCAGAAAACCCTTTGTTCATGCGGCCAAACGACGCCTCATTATACGTGCGGTTTAGCCAGTTATGCGGCTGCGGATAGTGCATAGGAAACGGTTTCCA
>CAZADC010000490.1:0-2754 GCA_964483755.1 uncultured Planctomycetaceae bacterium
GCGCCGGCGACGGCACACGTCAGAATCAGCCAGACATTTCGCATGGTAGTTCTCCTGTAACGCACTTCTCTAAGACACTTCGGCTGCGGCGTTCGTTCATCAGTCGGTGACGGTCATCGTCCAGGGCAGCCCTGCCGCCGACGACGCCGGCCAGAGCGCCTCGTTGCCCTGGCGGTCGGTCGCGCGGACGAACCACTCCAGCGTACCCGCCGACACGTCGGCTCCCGGGATCACGCCGGCGAAACTGTCGCGGAACCGTCGCATCATCGGCGTCTCCGACCACGTTTTGCGGCCGGTCGGGCGATGCAGGATCGTCACGGCGCGGAGGCACAGGTCGCTGCACACGATGACCTGCACGCACCGGTCGACGCCGGCCTGCGCGTGGGTGTACGGCCTGGCCGCGACGATCCGCGGCCGCTGGTCGGTCCCGCAGATCGCCGTCGCCGGATGCGAACGCGGGCTCTCGCGCCCGGACTCGTCCACCGCCGTCACGGCGTACTCGTACTCGCCGGCGTCCGGGCGGTCGACGAACATCCCGCAGTCGCCCGCGAGCGGATCGGCGTTGACCCGCTTCCAGCGTCCCTTCCCGGCCGGTCTGCGGTAGAGATTCTGCCCGGCGGCGTTCCCGTCCGGCTGCCAGGACAGCCAGACCTCCTCCGCCCGTCCGCGCGCGTGCAGCTCGCGCGGCGGCGCGGCCGGGAGGAACGACTCCAGCTTCGCCACCGCCTGCCAATAGGCGGGCATGTGCTTGACGTTCAGCGTCGTCAGCACGCCCCAGTCGCATCGCTCCGAGAGCTTGCGCTCGTAGGCGCGGACGGCGTTGCGCATCCCGGCCGCGATGAGCTCGTCGTAGGCGCCGGCGGCGATCTCCGCGGCCCGTTCCTCTTCGCCGGCCTCCCGCGCCTCGGCCGCGCGGGCGACGGCCTGCTCGTACGCCTCGTCGCTCGCCAGCATCATCGCCGTCGAATCCAGCGACAGCGCGAACTCGATCGTCGCGTCGAGGTGGTCGAGCCGCTCGAGGCGGGCGATCCGCCCGTCGCGGACGTACTCGGCCCGCAGCGCGGCGAGCTGCTTTCGCACCCGGCGCAGCGTCGCGAAATGGCGGGTCGCGCCGGCGTTGCGGATCACGTGATGCAGCGGCAGCAACAGCCCGTCCATCGCGCCGTACCCGGCGCCGGTCATGCCGAAGCGGACCAGCTTCGCCCGCAGGTCGAACACATCCTGTTCGATCTCGCGGAGCTTGGTCCGCAGACGGCGCTTGTCGTCCTCCTTCACCAGCGCCTCCAGCCGGCGGGCGATCTCGGCCATCTTCGCCACGCCGAGGCGGCTTTCGTCAATGCGCGTCGCCGCCTCCTGCTCATCGCGGAGGTGGAACGCTCCGGATCGGCCTCCCGCGTCAGCCGGCACCTGCGCCAGCACGTCGGACGCCTTCTGCGCCAGCGGCGCGAGATACGCCGCCGCGTCGCCGTCGCACTCGAACGGGAAGTGAGGCCGCCACCCGGTCCACTCCATGCCGCCGCATTCGATCGTTCCGCGGACGCCGGTCCAGCGGGCGCCGAGCTTCTGCAGCTTCTCGATCGTCCTGCCCATCGCCTCGGCCTGGTCGGGCCCGAACGCGCGGGCGGCGAAGCCGCGGTAGAACGCCTTCGGCGTCAGGTCGGCATCCCACGCGAACCGCGCGGCGTAGGCGATCTCCTCCTCGACGTCGCGGAACCGCCAGTGCAGCGTGAGCAGCCCCTGGCAGCCTTTGGCGAGCGCGTCAGGCGCCAGCCTGCCGAGCGACTCGACGTTCGGCTGTCGCACGAGACAGCCGTCGATGTCGCCCTCCACCCACGGCATCGCCCAGCGACGGCGATCGTCGGGCAGCTCGCCCCACTGCGTGGTCACATTCGGGCCCATCGACGCGTCGATGTTGTCGTGGCAGCAGAAGACCACGTGCTTCGGGAGCAGCCGGTCGAAGCCCAGGCACAGCTCGCCGAACCGCATCCAGCGGTCGCCGCCCCACCCGACGACGACCATGCCCAGCTCCGGCGCCTCGTCGGCGAGCACGTCTGCAGCAATCTCGGCGAACCGCGAAAACCGCACCGCTTCCCATATCCGCGGCTCGTTGCCGAGATGCTCGAAGTGCTCGCGGCGTTCGGCGAGCAGCGCGGCCGCGTCGGTGTCCGCCGCCGCGGGCGTGGTGCCGGTGCACGCCCCGCTCTCGTGCTGCCAGAGCGCGAAATAGGTCAGGTCCGGATTGCGCGCGACGAACTGGCGGACGCGAGCCTTGAAGCGCTCGACGGTCCGAGGGTCGGTCGGGTCGCCGGGGTTCGGCGCCTCGAAGCCCGCCGCCACACGAACGCCGCGGACCTTCGCATACGCGGTCGCGTGGGCGAACATCGCCTCGGTCCGTTTGATCTCGGCAACCTCGTCGGGCAGGTCGGCGCCGGCGGGGCTGGTGAAGATCTCCTCGTGGAAGTTCCGCCCGGAGTCGAAGCTGAACTCACTCGTCCGCAGCGCCTCGACGGCGCCCCAGGGCTTCATCAGCGAGTTGGGCGTCCTGCCGCCGGCGAGGTATTCCCCGTCCACCTCGTATGCCGCGCCGGGCTCGTCGTCGTACCAGTGCATCAGCAGCACGTTCATCCGCTGGCGGGCGAGCTGGTCAAAGTAGTACCGCCAGTCGGCCGGGCCCCAGTCGGTGCATCCGCACAGGAAGTTGTAGTGCAGCATGTTCCCGCGGGCGTCGAACGCGGGACGCCGGGCGACGTCCAG
>CAZADC010000491.1:0-2743 GCA_964483755.1 uncultured Planctomycetaceae bacterium
GATCGTGGCCGACGAACGATCCGCCGTAGATGAGGCTGTGGTCCACGTCGCCGCCGCCGACCAGGAACCGCAGCGGATTCGCGCGCCAGGCCTCGCTCTCTTCCAGCGACGCTTCCCGAAGCTCATTCAGGCGCGGGCTGTCCCGCCAGACCGTCTCGAGGCCGTCGCGAACGTTCCCGCAGCGGGCCTGCGGGTGGAGCATCAGCGCCGGCGAGGGGTACACTTCGCCGCCGGGCCCGACCGCCAGCGACTGCCAGCCGGCGTTGCTCAGGTCGAACCGCGTGCCCGGCAGCGAGAAGACCTGCGAACGGAGGATCTCGAGATTGTCGATCTGCACGCCGAGGTGCTCCGCCCGCTCGGCCGCGCCGCGCAAAGCCGGCCAGATCGCCTCCGGCCCGGCCATCAGTTCGCGGCCGGCCTGGCCCTCGGGAAACAGCCACACATAGTGGACGTTCGGCAGTTCCAGCCGGGCGGCAAGCTCGACGACGTGCGTCATGCTCTGAAGGTTGTCGCGATGCACCGTCATCGCCAGCGTCACGGCGAAGCCGGCGTCGCGCAGGCGTCGCACGTCGCGGGTCATGCGCTGGTACGCCCCCGCCCCGCGGAGCGCGTCGTGGGCGGCCTCGTCGCCGTCCACGCTCACCTGGAAATGCACGCGATCGGCGGGCCAGTCGGCGGCCTTGCTCACCACCGCCCCGGCCGTCAGGGCATTGGTGAGAACCACAACGTGGGCGTCCTCGACGGCGAGGATTCGCTCGCACAACTCGTGGAAGTCCGGGTGCAGCGTCGGCTCGCCGCCGGTGAAGTAGAAGAGCTTGCAGCCCAGCGAGATCGCCTCGTCGACGACGCGTCGCGCCACCGTCGGGTCGAGCTCGTCACCGGTCTCCGGCGAACAGGCGAACATGCAATGGCCGCAGGAGGCGTTGCAGCGGTTGGTCACGTGCAGCCAGCATTCGCCGAGACGGTCGAGCGAGAACGCCTCGGCCCGGCCTGCGTACGGCCGGGGCGGTGTGTCGTCAAGACGGGCCAGGAAGTGCACCACCTGCTGACCGGCGACGCATCGATCAAGGTCGAAGCGCCGGGCAAGTTCATCGGCGATGGAATCGTGGTCCTGGCCGGCAATCACCCGAGCCAGTACGAAATCCCCGCGCTCGTTCGGCACGCACCAGTCCGGACGATCCGGCCAGACGTACACGCCCTCCCCCTCACAGTCCAGGCGGACCGGCGAGCTCGTCTGCACGTCCGGGACCACCCCGTCGGGTGCATCCACGTTCGTCATGTCGTTTCGCTCCTTCCCAGTATGCCGACGTACAACTCTATGCGCCTGCGGCCGTGGGTTTCGCCGGGCTCCGGATTCACGGCAATCGACGTCGCCGGTTCCGGCAACACCTCCGTGGTCCGGTGCTTCCTGAAAACCGCGTCTCAGTGGGCAAAGCGGACCGTGGGCCGGCGTTTCCGCACAACACCGCGAAGCCGTGCCAGGCTTGAACCTGCCTGCCGCCTGCCTGCCGTAGGCAGCGCAGGCAGGTCGGGCGATTGCGCCGGCTCTGTCCCGAGCGAAGTCGACGGGCCCCGAAGACCTGGCCCGCGCCGTCGGCTCGTCGTGACGTAGCCGCCAGGCGAAGACGGGCTGCGACCGCACCTACGTCGGCCGGCTTGTCACGGCGTAGCCGAAGGCGAAGCCGGAATGCTCCGCCCTGGGACTCCGAAGCCTTGGCGAAGGAGTCTGACCAGCCTCGCGCCGGATATCATCGAGGCGATCCTCCGCGGCGACTTGTCGCGACGAAGCGGCTTGTCGGGACGAAGCGCAGCGAAGCCCGAAGCGAAGACGGGCCTCAGCCTGGAGAAGCTCCGGAAGCCTGTGCTGGGCGCAGCCGAAGGGAACCTGCCGGTGCGGTGGGATGAGCAGAGGAAGTCTTGCTGTAACTCCCCCAATGTCCTAGCGCATAAAGAATGATAGAGGCAAGAGGGCTTACTCCTCGTCCCCGCCATTGGCCTTGCCGGCTTCCTTCTGCTCCTTCAGCCATGGGCCGAGAACCGGGGCAACCGTTTTGTCAGGATTCTTCAGCTCGAATGGACGCCAAACAAACCCTTGAATATCCGATGGAGTCTTCGACTTCCTGTCCTTCAAGATCAGAACCCTTTTTCCACGAGACTTCATAAAGCCATACTCGATAGCAACGTTTGGGTTATGAAAGAAACGCGGCTCATCCTCGATGGAATCATGGACCTTTTCGCTGACGTAAACCGATATGCCGTACCGACAGCTCAGCATATTCGCGACAATATTGTCCCACAACCCGTCAAACGGACTCCGGAATGGGTCATCCACCCTAAACGCCGTGAATCCGTTGTCCTTACACACCCGTTTGATCTCTTCGGTCAGAACTCTATACTCCATATCACTTTTGAAGGGCATCATCAGGAATACGGAAGTATCATACTCTGCCTCTGACTGTTGCCACATTGTCTTCAGCGCACCTTCATAACGTGAGAATTCAGCCTCAATGGACCCGTACTGCGTCTTGTAGCGTTTCAGTTCTCGATCAGTTCGAATGCCTAGGTATTTGATCTGGCGGTACGTCTCATGCAGGTGCGAATTGAGCTCGATTGTTGGCACAGGACAGTCGATCGCTCGCAAGTACTTGGCAGCTACCACCCCAGCCTTAAGCAGCATCAAGTAATATGCTCAAACTGACCGATTTCACGCCGCCAGGAGTTTTTCGAGGCGGCGGATCACGGG
>CAZADC010000492.1:0-2740 GCA_964483755.1 uncultured Planctomycetaceae bacterium
GACTGCACCGCGGCGCAGATGACGCCGGCCGACGTCCGCCGGGGCGTTCGCACAGGTCTGGCGGGCGCCGATGCCGACGTCCTCGCCGTCGCCGATCTGTGCGGATTGGCAGCGCGGCGGGACCCGCGCCTCGCGGCTTTTGCCGCGCGGGACCTGTGCGTGCTGGCCTGCCGGCCGCGGGCGGTGGGGGCGCTGCTGAAGGCTGCGGGGGCGCCGCTCGCTGACGGCGCACGCCTTGTCGATCTGAGCGAAGTGTCCGCCGCCGAAGCGCTGGCGGCCGCACTGGACGAGGCGCCGCCGGCGGCGGAGGGAGCGGAGTTGCCCGTCGAGCCGTGGGACGAAGACTGGACGCCATGGTTCCCCGTCATCGACCGCGACCGCTGCATCGACTGCGGACAGTGCCTGAACTTCTGCCTGTTCGGCGTCTACGGGCGCGAAGGTGAGCGGGTCGTCGTCGACCGCCCGGCCGCGTGCAAGACCAACTGCCCCGCCTGCGCCCGGGTCTGCCCGACGTCGGCGATCATGTTCCCGAAATACGACGGGCCGGAGGACTGGATTCGCGGCGGCGAAGGCGCAGCCGATCCGGAGGAGGTTGCCGCGACCGCCCCGAGCGGCGCCGACCTCCTCGACGCCCTGCGGCGACGGAACGAGGCGAACCGCCGCCAACGCCAGGCCGAGACCGAACGCGCCGCCTGCTCCTGCAACGACGATCTGCTGCGCAAGCTCGGACTGGACGACGAGGCGATCGACGAAATCCGCTCAGCCGCTCGGAAGCCCGAATGATCCGCGGACGCATCCCTGCCCGCAGCCCGGCCGTCGACTTCGACACCCCATGGGCCGCAACGTGACAGCCTCATCCCGACGCGACGCCCCGGCCGTGGTGCTGGTCGCCGACCGCACGCTCAGCGGCGACTACCGTGTGCTGTTCGAGGGCATTTTCGCGACGATGCAGACGACCAAGGCGCCCGCCGTGCTCATGCGGTGCCTGCTCTCGCCGCCGGCGGCGACGGACGAGACCGGACGGGCTCGCGTCGCGCCGCTCGCGCTTCGCCGCATCGAGGCGTCCCTGATCGCCGACGCCGGGCTCGACCCGCGCGACGTCGCCGTCACGACCCCCGAGCGCGTGCGCGACGTGATCGGTCCCGGAACCCGCATCGTGGCCGTCAGCTCCAGCGATCCGCTCGGCGGCGGGATGAGCAACACGACCACCAGCAGCTTCTGGGGCGGGCAGCTCTACACCCGCCTGTGGACCGACCGCATGATGGCCGGGCTCCGCGAGGCGAAGCAGCGCCACGGCTTCCGCGTCCTCGCCGGCGGGGCGGGCGCGTGGCAGTGGGCTTCCCGACCCGAGGAGGCGCGCCGCCAGGGAATCGACTGCGTCTTCGAGGGCTCCTTCGAATCGCAGGGCCCGGCGCTGGTCGCGAGCGTCCTGGACGGTGGGGACCCGCCGGCCCACGTCGTCGCCGACGGATGCGCCGTCGAACGCGTTCGCCCGATCCGGGGCGCGTCCACCATGGGCGTGGTCGAGCTGTCCCGCGGGTGCGGGAACGGCTGCCGCTACTGCACAATGGCCCGCCGACCGATGGCCCACCTGCCGGCCGGGACGATCCTCGCCGATCTGGAGGCCAACCTGGCCGGCGGCGTGCGGAGCGTCGTCTCGAGCAGCGAGGACTTCTTCCGCTACTGCGCCTCCGGCAGCCGGGTCAACTACGCCGCCCTCGCCGAACTCCTGCGGCGGATGCGGACGCTCGCCGACCGGCCGGACGGGCTGAGCTTCATGCAGATCGACCACGCGAACGTCTCGTCCGTCGTGCAGATGGGCGACGGCGAGCTGGGCGAGATCCGCCGTCTGCTCCAGTGGAAACGCCCGAGCGAGTACCTGTGGGTGAACCTCGGCGTCGAGAGCGCCAACGGACGCCTCGTGGCCGCCAACGGTCGGGGCAAGCTCGGCGGCTTCGACCCGGACGACTGGGAGGCAATGGTTCGCGATGCCGTCGATCGCCTGCGTCGGACCGGGTTCTTCCCCGTGCTGAGCCTGGTGCTCGGGTTGCCGGGCGAGACGCCCGCGGACGTCGCACGTACCGACGCACTGGTGCGCCGGCTGGCCCGCGGCGGCCCGCTCGTTGTCTTCCCCGTGTTCTATGAACCGGTGCGCCCCGGCGAGCGCGGCTTCGGGGTCGATGCGATGCGGCTCGACCACCTGGACCTCTACACGCGATGCTACGACCTGAACTTCCGTTACGTGCCGAGGCTGTACGCCGACAACCAGCGCGCCGGTGGCGTACCCCACGCCAAGCGGATGCTGCTGCAGCTTCTCGGGCGCGGGGAAGTGGCCGCCTGGCGGCGCAACTTTGCTAGAATTCGTCGGATGCTTCGAAAGGCCCGGCATAGGAAACGGACAGCGTGAGATCGGCCGATCACATCCCGACGCCGCACGGCGAAGGGCCCCGGGCAGGGGCCGCGCGGGACGACACGGCTGCCGAGACGCTGGGGAGGGCGGAGGGCGTTGCCGACCGATGGACCGGCAGCGGATGCCCCGATGCGGTGTCCGTGGACGAGTTGCGGAGCATCGCCGCGCGCCTCTGCGCGGCGGCGGGCGAAGACGAATCGCTCGTCGACCACGTCGCGCTGCTGCTGGGCAACGCCGTCTGGCGGGACGCCGTCGCGGCCGTGCCGTTCGAGCGGCGACTGCTGCTGCTGCCCCAGTGCCTCCGCGACCGCAGCGCATGCCCGGCCGAGA
>CAZADC010000493.1:0-2415 GCA_964483755.1 uncultured Planctomycetaceae bacterium
TCACGGCTCAAACATACGCCCGCGCCGCCGCAGCGGAAAGGGTGCAGCGGAAAGGCAGGGCCAGCGCACATAACCATACCATCGGGAGTCGTGGAACGCGCGGTTGGTGAATTTCCATGCACACGCCGTGAATTCTTATTCTGACTAGACATGTCAGAGGCTTTCTAGGATGCTGTTTCCATTCCATACTGGGAGGAAAGAGGATGAAGCAGCAGACCGGCGCTTCGATTGTGGACTATTTCAGAGAACTGGTTGACCCGAGAATGGGTCGCAATCGTCAACACAAACTCATCGATATTGTGGTGCTCACCGTGTGCGCGGTCATAAGCGGCTGTGAGACGTGGGAGGACATCGAGGACTACGGGGAGTTCAAGATCGATTGGCTGCGCTGGTTCCTGGAGCTGCCTAACGGTATTCCTTCACACGATACGATTCGCCGGTTGTTCATCCGACTCGATCCGCAGAGTCTGCAGCGGTGCTTCTTCAGCTGGGTGGAAGCGGTACGCGAGCAGACAGAGGGTGACGTGGTGGCAATCGACGGCAAGACTGTTCGCCGCAGTGGAGACACTGCGAGCAGCAAGATGCCGATCCACATGGTCAGCGCGTGGGCTGCGGCGAACGGGATGGTGCTTGGTCAGATGAAGACCAGCGAACACTCCAACGAGATCACCGCGATTCCGGCGCTACTGGATCTGCTGAAGGTTAAAGGCTGCATCGTGACCATCGACGCCGAAGGGTGTCAGACAGAGATCGCGAAGAAGATCCGCGAGAAGAAGGCCGACTATGTGCTTGCGGTCAAAGCAAATCAGCCTCATCTGCTGGAGCAGACGAGGGACTTCTTTGCAGACACGAGCGATAAAGACATCGGGGAAGAATGGCTTGAGAAGTACCAGACGCTGGACAAGGGCCACGGACGAATCGAGATCCGCGAATGCTACCACAGCGATGAGATCGCGGCACTTCCTCGGGTGAAGGAGTTTGCCGGAGCGAAGTCGATTGCCATGGTCCGCTCCACCCGCATCATCGGTGAGAAACGAACGAGCGAGGTGCGGTATTTCATCTCATCGCTGGAGATGGACGCGCAGAAGCTGGCGCACGCGGTGCGTGCGCACTGGAGTGTGGAGAACAGCCTGCACTGGACGTTGGACATGAGTTTCCGGGAGGACGACTCACGAATGCGCGAAGGATACTCCGCGGAGAACTTCGCAATGATGCGCCGCATGGCGTTGAGCATCATGAAGCGTGACACCCATTCCAAGCGCAGCCTCAAGGGCAGGCGTCGAATCTGCTCCTACCACGACAAGTATCTCGAGCAACTGCTGTTCAACTCAGACGAGACAATATCCCAGGTCCGTCCGGGTTGAGCCATATGCGCTGGCCCTGCCATCGTTGACCCCGGTACAGCGCCGGCCGTATGATGCGTCCATGGTGTTCCCCCTCCTCAACACCACTCAGCCGTACGCGTGGGGCTCTCGCACGGCCATCCCGGAGCTGTTCGGCATCCCGAATCCGGATGGGAAGCCAATGGCGGAGATCTGGATGGGCGCTCACCCGCGGGCGCCGTCGCGCCTCCTGACTGCGGACGGGGAAGTGTCTCTTGACCGGTTCATCGCGGATGACCCGGCGGCTTCGCTGGGAGCTGACGTCGCCTCGCGCTACAACGGAAGGCTTCCATTCCTGTTCAAGATACTGGCGGCCGCGGAGCCGCTCTCCATCCAGGCTCACCCGAACCTGGCGCAGGCCCGGCAGGGCTTTGCCCGGGAAGATGCCGACGGCATCGCCCGCGACGACCCGGCGCGCAACTACCGGGACGACAATCACAAACCGGAGCTGATCTATGCCCTGCAGCCGTTCTGGGGCCTGCGGGGCTTCCGCGCCGCGGCCGACATCCGATCGGAGTTCTCACGGCTCAATGGTGTCGGACAGGTGGGGGAGGTCCTTCCGCGCGATGAGTCGGGACTCGCGCCGTTCTTCCGCGCCCTGATGACGGCGACGGAGGTGGAACGCAGCCGGCTGGTTGACGCGGCCGTGAACCTGGCCGCCTCGCGATGGCCCGACCCGGAAATCCGCCCCGGGACGGGCGATGCTGATGCCCGCTACTTCTGGGTGCGGCGGCTTGCGGCGCACTATCCCGGTGACATCGGCATCCTGGCCCCGCTCTTTCTGAACCTGTTCTCGCTCGAGCGGGGGGAGGCCACCTTCCAGCCCGCCGGGGTGCTGCACGCGTACCTGGAGGGGGTGGGAGCCGAGCTCATGGCAAACTCGGACAACGTTCTGCGCGGCGGGCTCACCCCCAAGCACGTGGATGTGGAGGAGCTGCTCCGCGTGGGAGTCTTTCGGGAAGAGCCTCCCGCGGTGATCACCGGCAGGCCGGCGTCCGCCCCGGGGGATTGCTCCACCCGGGTCTTCGATGCT
>CAZADC010000493.1:2425-2736 GCA_964483755.1 uncultured Planctomycetaceae bacterium
CCGGTTCTTCCGCGTGGCGGTGGACGGGCCGTGCTCAGTCCCCGGTGGACGTCCCCTGATCCTTCTCTGCGCGGAGGGGGCGGTCGTCCTGACTTCGGGGCCTGCCCAGGTGAGTCTCGGGCCCGGGCGGAGCGCCTTCGTGCCCGCTTCGGCGCGGGAGATTGGCGCCGTCGGGGCGGGCGTGCTCCTGTGCGCGACGGTGGGGGGCGCAGGTCGTGCGGGTGATCGTTGACGCGGACAGCATGCCCACGCGGGTTCGTGAGATCGTCGCCCGGCAGGCCGACCGGCGCGCCTTCGTGGCGATCTTCGTG
>CAZADC010000494.1:0-2732 GCA_964483755.1 uncultured Planctomycetaceae bacterium
GCCATGACCCTCATTCACCCCCTCCTCGGCAAGCACCAGCGTTTCCCCGCCCAGCTCACGCATCTCGGCGAATACCGGCTGCTCATGCGCAGCCTGAACGTCCGCCGCCAGCCCCACGACCAACGTCCGCTCGTCGACCAAGGAGGCGACGGTCACGCTCAAGGCGGCCCGCCCGGTGACGCTGGAGGCGGCGCTGGAGTATATCGAGTTCGACGAGCTGGTCGAGATCACGCCGGCGTCGGTCCGCATGCGCAAGGCCCATCTCAAGGAGTCGGACCGCAAACGCGCCGCCCGCCGCAGACCCGCGCCGGTAAGCTGAAGCGCAGACGGACGGTTCCGTCGCCCGATGCTCGCCGGGAACGCCACCGCACTCCGCATCCCCAGAGCGTCACGGCGCGCCGCTCTGGGTCACCTCGTCGACGAGGACCGTCGCGTAGCAGCCCGGCGGGGCGCGAAACCGCAACTCCAGGAACTCACCGTGCTCGTCGAGCCCTGCGCTGACGGACACATCCCCGGTCCGGAACCGCAGCGCGCGGCGCGCGCCCTTGAGTTTTCCCCCTCCCGCGCTGCGGAAATCCTCCTGCCGCACGTGGTGCCCGGCCAGGACGGCCCGTTCGATGCTGCCCGGCTCGCCTTCGGCGAACCGACTGCGATACCCCACGATCGGCCCGGTCGGGCTGATCTCGAACGCCGCCGCCCGCGGCTGCTCCGTCTCGGCGTCCTCCACGCGGAAGACGCCCCCGGTGTCGGTCTTCTGCGCCAGGTCCCCTTCCAGAACGCGGTCCAGCGCATCGAGGCGCCGACGCAGCACGTCGTTGAACAGGCGGCTCTGAAAGGCCGACGCGAACAACGACTTCATCCGCCGGTCGATCGCCGCGACGGCCTCCTTCGCCCGACCGTGCCTGCGAAAGGCCGCCAGCGCCCGGCGCCGGTCGGCGCAGTGTCTGGGCCAATGATCCGTCGCGCGGGCAAGGTCGCCGGCGTCGAATGCCTCCCGCGCCGCCTGCTCCGCCCGCGGGTCATCCGCGCGGGGGCGTCCGAGGAAGATCGCCAGGAACTCCTCCGGGTCGTCTCGGACCAGGGCCTCGCCGAGCTCGGCCGTGTCGCCCCGCGCGCCGAAGCGTTGCGGCCCGAAGAAGTTCGGCACGCCGCGACGGGCCAGGACGTCCAGCGTCGCCTCAGCCCGCCGGACGGCCTCGTCGGCGGGAACCGACAGCCGCCGGACGCGAACCACGAAGCGGTTTCCGGCCAGGTGCCCTCGCCGCAGCTTGTTGGTGTGACGCGCGGTCTCGACAACCTCCCACCTGCCGCCGCGGCAGCTCGCCAGTTGTTTCGGGTCGGCATGCTCGATGCTCATCCACTGCGTGGTGACGGCGCGGGCGTCCTTCAGCCCCGCGACGCCCACGTCGCCCGGCCGGACGTTTATCTCGCGCGCGATCTCCCTAACGACCTCCGGCGTGGGGATACCCGCCTTCCGCACGCGAAAGTAGACGTGCGTACCCTCTCCGCACGGTGCGTAGAGCGGGATCTCATCGACGCGGAAATCGTCCAGACGCTCCTTGATCGTCCCGCCGGTCCCCTCCAGACCGGCGGTCAGGCGCGGCAGACGTCGGTCGTCGGGTCGCTGCGTCACGCGCCTTAGCCCCCGGCGTCCTGTGCCGGCCGGACGGGAACGTCCACGACACCCGCGAAATGATTGGCCAGGCGCGCAAGTGCGAACAGCAGGTCGCTCAGGCGATTGACGTACTTCAGCGCCGCCGGCGGCATGGCGTTGCCGTCGTCGAAGGCCGCGACAACCCGCCGCTCCGCCCGCCGGCAGACCGTCCGTGCCACGTGCAGCCGGCAGGCGAGGTCGCACCCGCCGGGGACGATGAACCCGCGGAGCTCGCCCGCACGCTCCCAGGCGGCGTCGATCTGTCCCTCCATGCGGCGGACGGCCTCCTCGATCGCAGCCGGGCCCTGCCCGCCGCGCCCCGCGGCCAGGGCCGAGATGCTCATGATCTCGCGTTGGAGAGGCTTGAGCGCATCGGCGACCTCGTCGGCGCCGCCTTCCTCTGCGGCCGCGATGCACCATCCGAGCCAGGAGTTGAGTTCGTCGAGCGCCCCCTCCGCCTCGATGAGCACGTCGGTCTTGCGGACGCGTCCGTCGCCGGGGCGCGTGCTCTCGCCGCCGTCGCCGCGTCTCGTGTAGATGGTCATGGCCCGTCCTTCCCGTTTGTGACCATGATAGGGGTGCGCCGGCGCGCGGCAAGGCGCTCGGGGCGCGATTGCCGCTGCGTCATGCGCGCACTACTCGCGCTGGGCACGGGCGGCGCGATGTCGGCGGCGCAGATAGACCGCCGCCCCCACGCCGACAGCGCTGGCAATCAGAAGGACGACGAGCGCATTGGTGAGCGTCATGCCGTGCGGCGAGCCGCCGGCGGGCGCGGGCGGGGGAAGCAGAATCAGGCGTCCCCAGTTGCCGCGCTGCTTCTTCCCGCCGGCGTCGCGGTAGGACCAGACGGCCTGGTGGTGGATGTTCGACCAGTGTCCCTCGCCGTCGGCCCGTCGGTCGACGTCCAGCACGATGAGCTGGAGCCCCATCGGGGGCGACTCGCCGGGCCGGTAGAAGCCCCCCTCCCCCGTCGCGAAGCACGGGTCGAACGCGACGGACCACTCCGCAACGTACCCGTCCTCCGTGCGGCGAACGGCGCATTCCATGGTGCCGGACTCCGCCCACGCCTCCAGCATGT
>CAZADC010000495.1:0-2730 GCA_964483755.1 uncultured Planctomycetaceae bacterium
ACACACACTGCAAGAAGGACCGACCACCATGGAAGACACGTACGGCAACCTGGTCAGCTCGCTGGCCATGGAGAACGACAAGAGGATCGTCCTGCTGGTGATGGACGGCGTGGGCGATTGCGACAATGGCGGCCAGGGCACGGCCCTCCAGCAGGCCGCCACGCCCAACCTCGACCGCCTCGCCGGGCGAAGCGCCCTCGGGCTCATCAAGCCCGTCGCCACCGCCATCACGCCCGGCAGCGGTCCGGGGCACCTTGCGCTGTTCGGGTACGACCCGATCATCTACAAGGTCGGGCGCGGGGTGCTCAGCGCGCTGGGCATCGAATTCGACATCACCCCCCGCGACGTCGCGGCCCGGCTGAACTTCTGCACGCTCGACGCCGACGGCAACGTCGCCGATCGCCGCGCGGGACGGATCCCGGACGAGGAGAACCGCCGCGTCCTGGAGGATATCCGCAAGAACCTCCAGCCGCCGCAGGGCGTGGAGGTGTTCCTCGAGACCGTGGCCGAGCACCGCGCGCTGCTGGTCATCCGGGGCGACGATCTGGACGACGACATCGGCGAGACGGACCCCCAGCACACGGGCGTGCCGCCGATGCGCCCCGACCGCCCGCCTCACGACGATTCGCCGACGGCGAAAATTGCGGCCGGGATCATCGACCAGGTCCGCGACATCCTCTCCGACGAGCCGCAGGCAAACGGCATCCTCGCTCGCGGGTTCGCCAAGTTTCCCGACTGGCCGCGGTTCCCCGACCGCTACAAGCTTAATCCCGCCGCGGTTGCGGGTTACCCCATGTATCGCGGCGTCGCGCGCCTGGTGGGCATCCCCGTCGTCTCCCAGCCGACAACGGCCGAGGATGTCTGCAAGGGCGTCGTCGACGCGATGGACGAGCACACGTTCGTCTTCGCGCACTTCAAGTACACCGACAAGGCGGGCGAGGACGGGGACCTGGACGCCAAAGTCGAGCGCATCGCGGAAATGGACGCCGCGCTCCCGACGCTTCTGGACGCGGACCCCGACGTGCTCCTGATCACCGGCGACCACTCAACGCCGCCAAGCCTCAAGGCGCACTCCTGGCACCCCGTGCCCGTGCTGATGAAGGCGCCGTACCTCCGCGGGGGCGACGCCGACCGGTTCGACGAAGTCTCCTGCCTGGCCGGTCAGATCGGGACCATTCCGTCGAAGGAACTGCTCCCGCTGGCGATGGCCCACGCCGAGAAACTGGAAAAGTACGGTGCGTAGGCGAGGCGCCGCGAGAGAATCATCCTCGGACCGGCGACGTGTGCCGCTGCCGTGAGCGGCGGCTCGATGACTTCGCGCACGTTCCACGTCCTTTGCGAAATGTTGACTTTGGACGGAGATGCTCCTTAGAATAGCTAAATTCGCGTTCTACAGGGAATTCGCGCAGAGACCGGGAGCCCATGGATGTCCGATTCTCTGGAAGCCAGTGTAAAGAAGATCATCGCCAAGGGGAAAGAGCGAGGATACCTCACATACGAGGAGATGAACGAGGATCTCCCCGACGAGGCCGTCTCGCCGGAGAAAATCGATGCGCTGCTGATGACGCTGGACGAGCTCGGCATCGAGCTGATGGACGAGTCCGAAGTCGAGCGACGGGAGGCCTTTGCGGAGGGCAGCGAGGAAGAGGAAGACCTGAAGAAGAAGACGCCCGAGCTGGAGTCCGAGGGCAAGCGGATCGACGACCCGGTCCGGATGTACCTCACCCAGATGGGCGAGATTCCGCTCCTGACCCGCGACGAGGAAATCGCGCTGGCCAAGAAAATCGAGATGACCCGCATGCACTTCCGCCGGCGGGTGCTCGAGAGCGACTATGCGATCCAGCAGGCCGTCGAGACGCTCTCCCAGGTGTACGCGGGCGACCTGCCGTTCGACCGGACGATGAAGATCTCCACCGCCGAGAACCTCTCCAAGGAGACCATCACCGAGCGGATGCCCGCCAACCTCGAGACGCTGCGGAAGATCATCGAGGCCAACCGCCGCGACTGGGACGCCATTCGCGACGGCAAGCTTGACGAGTCGCAGCGACGCCGGGGCCGCAAGTGCCTCTGGCGGCGGCGACGCCGGGCGGCCGGGCTGATCGAGGAGCTGAGCCTCCGCACCAGCAAGATCCAGCCGCTGATGAAGAAGCTCCAGCACATCGGCGACAAGATGCGCGAGCTCCAGCGGGAGATCGACACGGCCGACCGGGACGAGGTGCTGCCGGAGGACCAGGCCGTGATGGCCGAGGAAATGGACGGGCTGGTCGACCTGGTCATGGAGGAGTCCGACCTGCTGCACAAGCGGGTCAAGGCGATCCAGAAGGTTTTCAACGACTACGAGCAGGCCAAGCGCGAGCTGTCCGGCGGGAACCTCCGCCTCGTCGTGTCGATCGCCAAGAAATACCGCAACCGCGGGCTGAGCTTCCTGGACATCATCCAGGAGGGCAACACCGGGCTGATGCGCGCGGTGGACAAGTACGAGTACCGGCGCGGGTACAAGTTCTCGACCTACGCCACCTGGTGGATCCGCCAGGCGATCACCCGCGCCATCGCCGATCACGCCCGGACCATCCGCATCCCGGTCCACATGATCGAGACGATGAGCAAGCTGCGGAACATCACCAAGCGGCTGGTGCAGGAGTACGGGCGCGAGCCGGGCATCGAGGAGATCGCCCGCGAGGCGGGCATGACCGTCGCCGAGGCGCGGCGGGTGCTGAAGATATCCCGCCA
>CAZADC010000496.1:0-2722 GCA_964483755.1 uncultured Planctomycetaceae bacterium
GTTGGACACCCGCCTGCCGCAGGGCGTGGAGTTCGACCTCGGCGTCCCGGCCGGCACGGCGGTCGGATCCCTCAACTACTACGTCACCGTCGACCCGACCCCGATCGCGGCGATGCCCGCCGGAGCGCTGCTGGGCGCGAGCGTCTACGAGCAGGAGGTGCTCATCAGCGGGGACGTGCTCTGGCTCGGCGCTTCGATGATCGAGGGCGCGGGCAAAACGGCCCCCCAGCCGGCGGAAAACGCCAAGATGGTCAAGTCCAACGAGAGGGTCGCCTCCGTCGCCAAGATCACCGGCGGCGAGGACAAGATCAAGAAGGTCGACGAGGGCAACAATGGCTGTGCGCCCGGCGCGGTGGCGCGATCGATCCAGTACATGTCCGACAACCACTCCAACGTGAACGTCTCCGAAACGCCGCAGAGCACCTACACCGACCTGTACGGCAAGATGAAGACCAACGACGGCAAGAACGGCACGCATACCCCGGACATCCTCAACGGCAAGAACAGCTACGTCAGCAGCAAGGGCCTGCCCATCACCTCCACGCAGACCAAGAACTTCAAGAAGGCCATGGAGACCCTCAAGAACAAGGGCGACGTGGAAGTCGGCATCTTCTGGGGCAAGAAGGCCGACGGGTCGAGCCTCGGCGGACACCGGGCCTTCGTCTCGGAAATCCAGGAAATCAAGGACAACACCGGCAAGGTCACCGGATACGTCGTCAAGATCATCGATGACCCGAAACAGGGCGACGGCACGGCCGCCAACGGGACGAGCACGCTGCGGTTCGATGCCGACGGAAAGATGCTCCAGAAGGACGGCAAAGGCGCCGCCAACGGGGCCAGGCTGATCAACTTCCAGACGCAGGACGTGCAGACCGCCAAGAAGGCCGTCACCGTCGAGAAGCCCGCCGCCACGCCCGTGACCCCCGGGCAGACGACGCCCCCGATCAAGATCAAGCGATCCGGGCACGTCACCGAACCCGTCGGGGGCATCAAGACCGGCTACAAGGGAATCCAGGACAAGAACCACCCCGACTGGGTCGAGCACGGTTCGGCGATGGTCGTCAACCCGGAAGGCACCCCTGGCGACGATCTGCAACTGGACCTGTCCATCGTCACTACCGCCGAGCTGCAGCCCGAATCGCCCACCGAGCCGACGGTCCTCGAAATCGGAATGGACCTGGAACACGTGCTGGACGACCTCCAGACGACGAGCCTGCTGCAATCGACGCTCGATAGCGAGGAACTCTTCTTCCTGGAGAATCTCGTCGAGACGAGCACGTTCTTCGACATCACCTACCTCGTGGACGTGCCCGGCGAGGCGCCGATCTACTATCGCCTCCACGGCGAAATCCCCGAGGAGCTGCTCGGCCACGCTTGGCTCAACGGAATGAACATCATCCCGGCCGGCGGCGGGGGCGGCGGCGCAATGATCGACAGCTTCTTCGACGTCGAGATCGACCCTGCCACCGCGGGCGCAATCGGCGCCGACCAGCCCCTGCTGAACATGCAGCTGACCGGCGAGCACCTGCCCGAGCCGACCTCCATGGCCCTGCTCGGACTGGGCGCCTTGGCCGTGCTCCGACGCAGGCCAGGCCGTCTCAACCGCTGACGCGGAAATCGCCCATCGCGCCGCGAACGTCATCTTCGAAGCGCGGCCGGCGGCCGTGCACATCAGGCAATCCGGGTCAAGGGCAGCTGCATCCGTATTCACCGGTGAGCGGGTGCGCCCGGGCCAGATTCCACTGGTCACGGCGCCTCGTCGCCGACGATCTTCTCATACAGCTCGCGGGCGCGCTGCTGAGCTGCAACGCGCTGCTGGCGGGGCATGTTCCGTTCCAGCAGATCGCGGATCAAGGGCGTCGTCGAAGCGCAGGGCCACCTTTTCAAGCTGAGTCTGAAGGGGTTCCCCAGGCGGCGACGGCTTGCACGGCGCGGGACGGTCTGCGAGTTCAGCCGCCACAGCCGCAAACGGATGCTCGACCTGCTGGCCCGGTTGGACATCGAGCGGGCGGGCTTCGTGGCATTCGTCACGCTCACCTATCCGGACCGGGAGGGTCCGCCCTCGGCCGGGAGCTGCGAGCGAGACCGGCGGGCATTCCTCAAGCGGATGCGGCGGCGGTTCCCGGAGGCATCGGGGATATGGCGGCGAGAATGGGAGCCGCGCAAGTCCGGGTCGATGGTCGGAGTCGTGCATCCGCACTTCCATCTGCTGTTCTTCGGACTTCCCTTCCTGGACCATCGGGAACTGCGGGCGATCTGGGCGGAGGTGCTGGGCTGGACGGAATACGTTCGCACCGAGATCAAGGGGATTCATTCGTGGCGACAGGCGCTCGGCTACGTCGCGAAGTACATGGCCAAGCCGTCGAAGGACGGGACGCCGCGGGCGGCTGCGGGCCAGGGCCCCGCCGACCGGAAGGCGGGAAGGCCCGCGGCCGCCCAGGGCGGCGCAGCCGCCCGTTCTCTTGTCAATGGTGCATATCTGGCCGGAAAGGAAGGCAGGGAGCCGAAGGAAAGGCCTAGCATCGGGCGGGCCTGGGGAGCGTTCAACCGCAAGCGTCTGCCGATGGCGGCCGGGTGCACGATGCGCTGGAGCAGCTCTACCGCCAGGTCCTGGGGCGCGTCACAGAGGCGGCTGAGCTGCTGGCCCTGTACGACCGGCTGTGGGATCGCCACTGGCACGACGGGGTCCGGATCGTCAACGGGGACTTCACGGCCGACGACT
>CAZADC010000497.1:0-1884 GCA_964483755.1 uncultured Planctomycetaceae bacterium
GGATGACCCGCGCTGGCGGCGCGGCGCCCCCCACGCTATCCTCTCCGGTTTGCCCCCCGGACCGGAGCGTGACGTGGTGAGTGAACTCCAGGACCCCCGGCGATTTCGCGGCGCCGGCGAAGTGCTCGCGATCGCCTGGCCCGCCGCCCTGACGATGCTCAACAGCACCGTCATGCGCTTCGTCGACGGGTTGATGGTCTCCCGCGTCGGCACCGACGCCCTGGACGCACAGTTCGCGGCCGGCATTCTGGCGTTCGTCCCCGAAAGCTTCGCCGTCGGTGTCCTGACGCTCGTCAACACGTACGTCGCGCAGAACCTCGGCGCCGGTCGGCCCCATCGCTGCGGCGAGTACGCCTGGGCGGGCATCATCCTCGCGTGCGTCTTCGCCGCCCTGATCGCGCCGCTGGCGATCTTCGCCGGCCCGCTGTTCGGGCTCATCGGGCACCCGAACTCCATCCGCCTGCTGGAGGTGATGTACTTTCGGTACATGGTCGCCAGCATCTTCCTCACGCTGACGGCCCGGTCGCTGGAGCAGTTCTTCTTCGGCGTTCACCGGCCGCGCGTGGTGCTGGTCGCCTCACTGATCGGCAACGCCTTCAACGTGGCGGCGAACTATGTGCTGATCTTCGGAAAGCTGGGCTTCCCGGCGATGGGGCTCGAGGGTGCAGCCATCGGCACGCTGGCGAGCTGGGCGCTGCTGCTGGCGATCCTGGCGGGCGTGTTCGGCTCCCGCCGCCTGCACGAGCAGTACGCCACGCGGAACGTGCGCTCCGTCAAGCTCCGCGAGGTACGCAACCTGCTGCGGCGCGGGTATCCGCCGGGCGTCCAGTTCACCAGCGACGTGCTGAGCTGGGGCGTGTTCTCGACGGTCATCGTCGCGACGTTCGGCGAGCTCCACCTGACGGCGAGCACCGTGGCGGTGCGGTGGATTCCGCTGTCGTTCATGCCGGCCGTCGGGATCGGCGTGGCGACTACCGCGCTGGTCGGGCGGTACATCGGAGAGGGACGTCCCGATCTCGCCCGGCGCCGCGCCCACGCCGCCGTCGTCCTCGCCGGGCTCTACATGGGCGCGTGCGCGCTGGCGTTCCTGCTCCTGCGCCGTCCCATGGTGGCGCTGTTCGTCCACGTGCCCGTCGGCGAAGGGCTGTCGGCCGCCGAGGCCGCCGTCCGGACAGGCCGTATCATCGAGATCGGCGGATGGATCATGATCTGCGCGGCCGTGTTTCAGGTCTTCGACGCCGTGGGGATCGTCTATCTCGGCGCCCTGCGCGGCGCGGGGGACACCTTCTGGCCGATGGTGGCGACGATGCTGCTGAGCTGGGGGCTGACGATCGGCGGCGGCACGGCGATGGTGCATTTCGTCCCGCAGCTCGGCGCCGTCGGTCCGTGGATGACCGCCAGCACATACGTGGTGTGCCTGGGCACCTTCCTCATGCTGCGCTTCGAGTCCGGGCGGTGGCGGCGGATCGACCTGCTGTCGCGCTATCCGGAGGTGCCGCCGCCCGCGGCTGACACGATGACCGCTGCCCTGACCGCCTCCCCCACGGCCGAGACACCCGCCGACGCCGAGGAGCACCTGCACGAGACGACGCCCGACTGAACTCGCGCAGCGCGCCGCCGCGGCTGCCCGGGTTTGCCTGTGGCACGCGCTCTTGCTTGCCGATGAAGAGGACGGGTGATACGCTTGACGCAGCTCTTTCGCCGGACGGAACGCAGGGAGCGCACGTCATGAAATGCCGGACTCGCCCGATGTCGAGCGGAAGCCTCGTCCACAACACCCGTGGTTCCGCGCTACTCGAACCGCGCGGGGCGAGGACGCACGGTTTCACGCTGATCGAACTGCTCGTGGTGATCGGGATCATCGCGCTGCTGGTGAGCATTCTC
>CAZADC010000497.1:1894-2711 GCA_964483755.1 uncultured Planctomycetaceae bacterium
CTTCGACAGTCCCAGGTGCTTGCCGCCCTGGCGGCGTGCAAGGTCAACGTCCGCTCCAACGTGACGTCGCTGCACATGTATGTCCAGGAGAACGCCGAGTACCTGCCGTTCCAGTCCCCCTGGGGACAGCATGACACGTGCGAAGCGATTCCGGCCGGGCATCTCAGCGGCATGGGCCTGCTCTATGTCGGCGAGTACGCAGATGACCACCGAACGTTCTACTGCCCCGGCGCGCGCGGCTGGAAGACGTCAGGCGGCTGGGGCGGCGACGGACAGGCGGAGGCGAACCGGCAGCGCTACATCCGCAGTTTCGATGTGTGGATCGAGGACTGGCGCAGCAGCTACGGGCTGACCGAGACCGGGCGCTACTGGTGGTCCTGGGGCACCGCCTGCCGCATCGACTACGTCGTCGGCTGGTGGAACGCCCCGCGCTTCCAGGAGTACACAGACAAGTGGGTCGTCCTCACCGCCGACGCGAGAACCTGTGACTTCTGGCCGCGCTCGTACCACCCGAGCTCGCACGATCACTTCCGCTTTCAGAACGCCGGGCGCACCGACGGCGCGGTGGGCACGGTCAATGACCTTTCCGCATACGGGTCGGTTCTCGAGTCCTACAACCGCTGGCATGCCTACGCCGATCCGCGGAACGAAAGGCCGTACTGGAACTGGTGGTCACACTTCGGCAAGGGGCGAGACCTGAACTGACGTCCCTTGGAGGATTTCCCGGCGGGGCGGCCGGTCGCAAGCTCACGGGCGTGCGCTCCGAGCCGGTTGCGTTGTGGGGGTTACTGAAGTGCGAGGGCGATGGGGCTCAGGC
>CAZADC010000498.1:0-2705 GCA_964483755.1 uncultured Planctomycetaceae bacterium
GAACGCGCCGGCGTAGCGGGGATTGCGCAGGACCTGAATGGACCGCGTGTGACTGAGCGGGCCCCAGACCAGTTGGCCCTTGTTGGCGCCACCGCGCAGTCGCCGGGGGAAGGTCAGATCGTTCCTGTTGAAGTACTTCACGACGGCCAGGGCCGAACCTTCCCGCTGGTAGACCTGGAAGAAGGTCCGCAGCGTCTGCCGGACCTGCCTGTCCGGATCCAGGATGACCTGGCTTCGTGTGTCGTATATCAGGCCGACCGGCAGCGGCATCCGCAATTCTCCGCGGCGGGCCTTGTTGCGGATACCGCCCTGGAGACGGGCGCGAAGCACATGCAGTTCCGCTTCGCTCATCGTGCCCTTGAGCCCCAGCAACAGTCGATCGTTGAAGTGTGCCGGATCGTACAGGCCATCCTCGTCCAGGATCAACGTGCCCGTCAATCCGCAGATCTCCAGCAGGTGGTGCCAATCGGAGCAGTTGCGGGCCAGGCGCGAGACCTCCAGCCCCAGCACGATCCCGGCGCGACCGAGGCCCACCTCGGCCACCAGCTTCTGGAAGCCCTCCCGGTCGACGGCCGAAGCGCCGGACTGGCCCTGATCGCCGTCGATGACGATCACACGTTCCGCCGGCCAGCCCAGCGCGACCGCCCGTTGCTTGAGGGCGTACTGTCGCTGGGTGCTCTCGGTGTTGTGGAAGACCTGCTGGATCGTGGATTGGCGGATGTAGAGGTAGGCGTCCCGCTTGAGATGCTCCGCCCGAACCTTCTGGTGGGGATCATTGGACAGTATCATGCGAAGACCTCCTGTCTTGAAGTGAAGACCATGTTCGCCAGGACCGTGACCAGTCGCCCGGATACAGATGGGGGTAACGCCGAAGAAGTGACAACGGACGGAACGCGCTTCTGAATAGGCGGATCATCGCCGGTCTGCTGCGGCCAGGCATGCATCCAGGCCGCCATTCCCTGCCGCATGAACATCGCCAATCCCCAGGCGCCACCGGAGGACCAGGCCCCATTCATGGCCGTGCGACGCAGGTCTTCGTATCGAGCCGTCCAGCTGTCGTCGGGATTGTCCGCGGCTATGACGGCTCGACGTGTCGCCCCTTTTTTGCCCGCCGCGCCAAGGCCCGCTCGATGCTGCGGGGATGCACCGACAGCCCCAGTCGCTCCTTGACCATCTTCGCCAGGTCCGGCGCTCGCAGGCTGCTGTCGGCCCCGCGCCGAGTGTCGATGAACTCCAGCACCTCGTCGGTGAGCTTGTTGGCAGACTTCGGACCCCGTCGTCGGGGCAGCAGGCCCGGCAGGCCCTCCGACTGGAAGGCCGACATGGCCTGATACAGCGCCACGCGCGAGAAGCCGAAGGCCTTGGCCGCCTCGCTGACTGGCCGGCCTTCCACCCGCACGCGGCGGATCATCTCGTACTTGACCAGCACCAGGTCGCGAGGGTCGAAGAACTCGCTGCCCTGGAAGATCGGATCGCGTACCCGGCCCGGGTGCGGGTGGAGCGTTCCGTGCTCCCGCAGGGCCCGGCCCTTGCTGTCCTGTCGTTCGTCCATGAATGCCTCCCGCCGCCAGGCGAATCGCTGTTAACGGAATTATGCCGACAACGGGAGACAAGTCAACTGAATTCTGCCGTAAGCGTAAGCAGCAATAGGCCGATATGTCAAATGTAACAAGGCTATCGTGAGGGAATGCCCAAAGAGGCGACGGCGGAATAATCTTTACACTTGCGGCGTAATTCCCTTTACGCCTCAAATCGGCTCGCTTACCGTTCATGGGGAACCTCCTGCCCGAGTACCCCCACCAGGCGGACCAGTTCCACGAGGTCCTGCAGACGGAACGGCGAACGGCCGGCCGAGATCGTCACGATCGGATCAGGCTCAACTCTGTCCGTCCAGCGGGCCGGAATCGAGAGCAACTGCCCCTTCGCATCTCGGTAATAGAGAAGCTCCTCGCCCCAGTTCTGTCGGATGGTTATGATGGGAAGCTGCTTGCCGCAGTCGGGATGGAAGGGATGGACGATGCGGAACACTCCATCGCCATCGCTCGAACCGGGTGCAGGTGATGGCGCAGACAAACGCCTACGCGGAGTCGTGGGTCCGAACGATCAAGCGCGAGTGCCTCAGCAAGCTTATCCTCTTCGGCGAGCGCCACGTCCGGCACGTGGTCGAGCAGTACGTCGAGCACTACAACCGCGAGCGCCCGCACTCGGGCATCGAGCACCACCGGCCGCTGGAGCCGGAGAAGCCGCCGCCGCGGGACGGACCGGTCGCGTGCCGCGAACGGCTGGGTGGCCTGCTGAAGAGCTACTACCGCCAAGCCGCCTGAGGCCGGACGAAACATGTAGGGGCAACGAGGTCGCTGTAGTAGCCCGCCTGGAGCGCCTCAGCCGACCTTCGCGACTCGCCCCTCCGGCCCCCCCGCCCGAACGAGCATATACAGGTATATGCTCCACCCGCCCCGCGCGCCCCCTTGACCTCCGGGGCGCGCACCCGGAGGTCGTCACCGACCGTATACCGTATATGAAAACGGCGGCAAAGCCCCGCAAACGGCCGAAAATCGGCGCGATGGCTTGACACGGACCCCTCCTGCAAGTAGAGTGATTTCAACGGCTTGCGAAACTTGTCGAGCGGGCCGGGCCGAACTCATAACCCGGAGGTCGTGGGGGTCGCGGTTGAGCCAGCGTCCGCGGCGGGGGTCGTAGTACCG
>CAZADC010000499.1:0-2690 GCA_964483755.1 uncultured Planctomycetaceae bacterium
AGCAGCCTGCTGATCACCATCGTCGGCCTGATCGACGACGTCAGGGATATCCGTCCGCGGCAGAAGGTGCTCGGGCAGGTCGCCGCTGCCGCGATCCTGATCGCCGGCGGTGTGGGGTACCGCATGCTGGTCGTGGCTCTCGGGCCGCTCGGCGCGACGCCGCCCGCATGGATTCTCGTTCCGCTCAGCGGCGTGACCTGCGTGGCGCTGGTCATCGCCGCCTGCAACGCGACGAATCTCCTGGACGGGCTCGACGGGCTGTGCGGCGGCGTGACGGCGATCATCGCGCTGGGCTTCCTGGCGCTGGCGGTGTGGCTGGCGATGTGGCCGAAGCCGGAGACCACCGGAATGGACGAGCTCCGCGTCGTGCTGTGCCTGGCGATGGCCGGGGCGGTACTCGGGTTTCTGCCGTACAACATCCCGCCGGCGTCCATCTTCATGGGCGACGCCGGGAGCATGCTGCTGGGGTTCTTCGTGGCGACGATGATGGCGATGTTCTGCCAGGAAGGCACGGCGCGATGGTTCATCGGCGCCTGGGCTGTGTTCGCGCTGCCCGCGCTCGATACGGCGCTCGCGGTCGTCCGCCGCCTGCTGGCCGGACGAAGCATCTTCGCGGGCGATCGGTCCCATCTGTACGATCAGCTCGTCGACCGCGGCATGAGTGTCAAGCAGGTCGTCGTGCTCTTCTACGTTCTCGCGGCCGTCTCGGCCGTTATCGGCGTGACGGTGTCCATTGTTCTCCGCCTGCGCTATGCCGTGCCGCTGTACCTCGCGCTGCTGGCGATCGTGTGGGTTGTGTTCATCACGTCGGGAATGGTCCATCCGCCGGGCAGTGAGCGCCGCCGGGGAAGACAATCGCCCGACGACTGAAGCCCATGGCGAACAGCACGTCCATCCGGAAGCTGTCGGTTGTGATCCCCGTGTACAACGAGCGGGGCACGTGGCGCGAGCTGCTGCGGCGGGTCGAGCGGGTGGACCTGCCGGGCGTCGACCTCGAGATCATCCTCGTCGACGATGCGTCGACTGACGGCACTTCGGTCGCGCTTGCAGGGCTGCAGGGCGCGACGCACGCAGGTGCGACCGATGGGACCGAGTACCGGTTCGTCTTCCATCTCCGCAATCACGGAAAGGGCGCCGCGCTGCGGAGCGGGTTCGACGAAGCGACCGGCGACGTCGTTCTCGTCCAGGACGCCGACCTCGAGTACGATCCGCGCGACTACCCGAAGCTCCTGGCGCCGATCCTCGCCGGACGCGCCGACGCCGTCTACGGCACCCGCTTCCGCCGTGGCCGGCCGCCCGGCGCCCGCCTGAGCAACTACCTGGCCAACCGGGTCCTGACGGCGCTGTCGAACCTGACCACCGGCTTTCGCCTGACCGACATGGAGACCTGCTACAAGGCGATTCGACGCGATCTGCTCCGTGGGATGGAGCTGCGGGAAAACCGCTTCGGCTTCGAGCCGGAGATCACGGCCGCCCTGGCCCGGCGGGGGGCGCGCGTCGCCGAAGTGCCGATCCGGTATGCCGGACGCAGCCGGGAGGAAGGCAAGAAGATCGGCCTGATCGACGGGCTGCGGGCGATCTGGTGCGTCGTGCGGTACGGGGTTTATCCGCGGCTCACCGGGCGGTATGATCACCCGGCATGAGCGAGAGCATGAACGAGGACATCGGCGCGCGGTTCGACGAGGCGCTCAAGACGCTTCGGCTGACGCGCGAGCACCTGCCCGGACGCATCGCCGCCGCCGCCGCGCTGCTGGTCGAGTCCATGCGCGCCGGCGGGGCGGTGTGGACCTTCGGCAACGGCGGATCCGCAGCCGACGCGCAGCACATCGCCGGCGAACTGCTCGGGCGCTTCCTTCGCGAGCGGAGCGGTTTCCGCGCGGCCGCCCTGAGCACCGATACCTCCACGCTGACCTCCGTCGCGAACGATTACGGGTTTGAGCACGTGTTCTCGCGGCAGATCGAAGGGCTCGGCCGCGCCGGCGACGTGGCGATCGGGCTCTCGACGTCCGGCAACTCGACGAACGTGGTCGCCGCGCTGACCCGCGCAAGAGAGCTCGACCTGCGGACGATCGCCCTGACCGGTTCGGGCGGCGGTCGATGTGCGGACCTCGCCGACGTCCTGCTCGACGTGCCCGCCGCGTCGGCGCCCCGCGTGCAGGAGGCCCATGCCGTGATCTATCACGTGCTCTGCGAGCTGGTGGAGCGCGAACTGTCCGGGTGTCCGCCGGAGTAGCCCGCGGCAGCTCCGCCGAACGATGCACTGTCTCCATCATGTCCGACCCGGCCGCCAGACCGATCGACGTGTCCCTCAGCGTCTTTTTCCCCTGCTACAACGAGCAGGCCAACGTTGAGCGCGTGGTGTGCCGCGCGGCGGACGTGCTCGACGGGCTGGTGACCGACTGGGAGATCATCGTCGTCGACGACGGTTCGTCGGACGACACCGGAGACATCGCCGACCGCCTGGCGGCCGGGGATGCGCGAATCCGCGTCGTCCACCACGGAAGGAATCTCGGGTACGGCCGGGCGTTGCGCAGCGGGTTCGCCGCGGCCGGGAAGGACTACGTCTTCTACACCGACGGCGACGGGCAGTTCGACGTCGCCGAGGTGGCGAAGCTGCTGGCGGCGCGGGGCGAGGCGGACATCGTCAGCGGGTATCGGCGGAACCGGCGGGACGGGATGCTGCGGCGGGT
>CAZADC010000500.1:0-2684 GCA_964483755.1 uncultured Planctomycetaceae bacterium
GGATCGCGGCAGCGGCGACCTGCCCGAGCACCTTCTGCCGCGGACGGATCTCCCTGACGTCGTCGATCAGGCCGACGATGGTGATCAGCAGGCTGCTCAGCGCCACCGAAAGCAGATTCCACAGCGGGTTGTGCAACAGGGAATGGAGGTCGAATCGCGCCAGCGCCGCGGTCAGCTCACGCCAGTACTCCCCCGCCGGCGCCACGGTCAGAAAGCACGCCAGCCCGCCGAGATATCCCAGGCACATCGCCACGCCGCCGAGATAGGCAATCGGTCGGCCGTGGGGCTTGAGAAGCTCGTCCGGGCGATCGACGATCTTCGCACGATAGGCGAAGAAGCGGGCGATCGGGGTCACGATGAGCGAGATGCCCAGCGCGACGATGGCGATCCACCACTTGTCCTCGACGATGCTGGTGAATGTCCGTTGAACCGCCATGCGCCTCTCCCGGAGCGTCTGTTCGCTCGGCGCGACTGTACCCCGGCGCCGCGAGACACGCAAGCCACCGCGGAATCCGCGTCGTTCACCCGTCAGCTGCCGTCATGCCGGGCTCATACCCGCTGAACAGGCGCCCCCACGGGCTGTCGGTCAGCCATCGGCGCACGACCTTCCGCCCCGCCAGCGGGTACCACAGGTGGTCGTGATAGACCGCCGAGGCGAAGATGAACGCATAGACCAGCGGCGTGTGGAACGCCAGGCGCTGCAGCCAGCGGAGCGGCCCGAACCACAGCAGATCGCCCACGCACGAGGCGGCGTTGTCGCCGGTATGGAAACCCCAGCGCTCCTGCGCGGCGTCGACGTCGCCGACGATCTCGATTTCCTCGAAGCGCCCCACGCCGAGCCCGCGCTCGTGGGCGAGTCGGATGAAGTCGTGGTCCATCGGCTCAAAGCCCATGATCTTCGCGGCGACGGCGTCGATCGCCACGCTGTCCGCCGAGGCGAGCAGAACGTTCTTCGCCACCGGAACCATCGTCCGCGGACCGGGCCCGTTGCCGGCCGTCGTACCGTCAGTCAGCGTGAAGATGCCGGGGTGAATCTCCTTCTGAATCGCCAGCAGGTCGACGAGCGTCTCGTGGATGCGCGAGTGGCAGTAATGGCGCCGGTTGCTCAGCAGCCCGCCGAAGGCGTTCTTCATCGCCCCGGTGACGTTCGTATAGATGTGGCACTTCGTCGTCGGCAGGTGGACGACGTTCTTCCCGTGAAAGTAATCGGGGATGCGAAAGCCCTCGGGGAAGATCTCGTCGAGCGCCGGCGTATCCGCGCGGCCTTCGTAGGTCTCCCAGCGCATGTCCGACTCGCGGAAGTTGTAGCGGATCGGCACGCCGTAGTGCTCGCAGACCGGGCGCTGCTTGTTGAGGCGCTCGCCGCGTGCGGCGGAGGTGACGACCGTCTCGTTCTCGACGCACACGAGCTCGTCCAGTCCGGCGTCCCGGCAGGCGAGGAGCGCCCCCTCGAGCTGCCACGGCGTCGTGTTGGCGCCCGGGTACAGCAGATGCCACGACAGGTTGTTCTTGAGGATCGTCGTCGCATTCGGATCCAGCGCATCGGCGAGACCGCCGAGGCGCATGACGCGCCGGACGTCGTCGAGCACCGTCTCCGGGCGGGTCCGGACGATCGCGACCTTCGAGCTCACCGACTCACCGCCTCCACGTCAAGAATCCCGGCCACCGCGGGGTGGCCGCCGTATTTAACTATTACGCCCGCGAGCGCCGCGTAGATCGCCACAACCGCCCACAGGACCCGATCGCGGAGCAGCACGGCCACCAGGTCCCCGCGGGGGACGTCCCGGCTGATGCGATTGTATCGGAACACGCCGTATACCACGATCGGGATCGTCCAGATCATGTGGGCCGAGCCGATGCGACTGACCGTCCGCGGCGCCAGGCAGTACAGGCTGTACGTGAGGATCGCCAGCGCGGCCGACACGCTGAGCATGTGCTCGACGTCCCGGGCGCGATAGGCGGCGTTGACGGCGCGGGCGTTCACGGCGGTCGGCTCGTCCAGTGCGGCCAGCTCGCCCCGGCGCTTGGTCAGTGCCAGGAACAGGCACAGCGTGAACGTGCAGACCACCAGCCACGGACTCACGGGCACGAGAATCGCGGCCGCTCCAGCCATCGCGCGGAAGACGAACCCCATCGCCACGGCGATGACGTCGACAATCACGTGGTGCTTCAGCGACCAGGAGTACAGGAGGTTGAGCACGAGGTACGCCGCCGTCCACACCAGCAGCCCGAGCCCCGCCAGGGGCTGGGAGGGATCGTACGCCCGCAGCTCCAGCCACGCGGCGATCGCCAGCCCGCCGACCAGCAGCACGCCCGCAGCGACCAGTGCCGAGGCCACCGACAGCCGCCCCGATGCGACCGGGCGCGACACCTTGTCCGGATGGGCGCGGTCGCGGTCGCGATCGGCGACATCGTTGATGAAGTACACGGCGCTGCTGAGCAGGCAGAACGCCGCGACGGCCGCGGCGCAGCGGGCCAGGGAGACCGGGTCGTCGAACCGCCCCGCGAACAGCAGCGGCGCCGCGACGAAGGCGTTCTTCGTCCAGTGCGGGACACGCATCGCCTCAAGCAGCGCGGCGGCACGTCCTCCGCGCGGATGCGAGAGCGAAGATGGTCGGGGCGATTCGTCCATGTCGACTTCCGTGATACGTCACCGGCGGTGCGGCGGTTTCGTCATGGGCTGT
>CAZADC010000501.1:0-2669 GCA_964483755.1 uncultured Planctomycetaceae bacterium
ATTTTGCCGGCCAGATGCCCGGGCGCCTCGAAATTGATCGCCTCCACGCGGAGCAGCGCGAAGTATTTTTCCGACTCCTTCGGCGGGCGGATTTGTCCGGCGATTATGTGCCCCTGCTGGAGCCCGAACCGCCGGATCTGGCTCGGCGAAACGTAGATGTCGTCGGCGCTGGGCAGGTAGTTGTAGTCCGGGCTGCGCAGGAAGCCGAACCCGTCCGGGAGGATCTCCAGCACGCCCTCGCCGTACATGAGCCCCGTCTTCTGAATCCGGGACTTGAGAATCTTGAAGATCAGGTCCTGCTTGTTGAGCCCGGCGTACTCCTCGATCTCCTCGGCCTTGGCAACCTCGTGAAGCTCCTGCACGGACATCTTCTGCAGGTCGGTGATGTGCAGCTCGCCGCGCTTGACCTTCTCGTACTTGCGGTGCATCTCCTCGTCGAAGTCGAGTTCCTCCGGCTCGGCGGTCGCCTCCGAGGCATCGGCGGCCGCCTCGGGAGTATCGGCCGGCGCGTCGCTGAGCGCCTCGGCGGGCTCCTGCGTCTCGGGCTGCTCTTCCGGGGCGTCGACCTGCTCGGTCTGCTGCTCCTCGACGTCCTCGGCGGACTTCTTCTTCGAGGACTTGCGCCGGGTGGTCTTCTTCTCGGTTGTGCGTGCCATGGGTGGGTATCCCGTCCTTCTTGTGTCAGGCCTCCCCGGCGTGTCGTTACGGCGGGTCGACGCGGGCGCGGGTCGGGGCGGTCGAACAACAAGCACGCGTTCGGCCGGAAGTCGACGTCGCGTCGGCGCGCCGCGTGGACGGTCGTCCACTGGTGGGGAAGGCGCCGGTATGTTCGCTCCCGTCCCCCATCGAGTGAGCCGCCTGCCGCTTCCCTTCAGGGGCGATCCGCGTCACGAACGATTCGGTGGAACAACTCGCGGACTCGATGATTCAGGTGGGACTCGCCGGAGCGATTGTGCAGCAAATGGTCGCATTTCGCCCGCTTCAAGTCCAGCGAAATCTGCGAATTTTCCCGCCGCCGCCACGTTTCCGCGTCCCAGCCGCGATCGGCGCCCACGCGGGCGGCGCGGTCGCCCTCGTCGCTGTCGATGAAGACGGTATCGGTGCACAGATCATCCCACCCGGCCTCGAACAGCACGGCCGCGTCCAGCACCACGGCAGGGACGTCGGGCTCGGCAACCGCGTCGGCGATGACGCGCTCCATCCGCCGGCGGATGCGCGGGTGAAGGATCGCGTCCAGAAACGACAGCTCCCGCGAATCGGCGAAGACGATGCGCCCCAGGGCGCTCCGGTTGACCGCTCCGTCGTCGTGGAAGATATCCCCGCCCCAGCGGTCGCGGAGCTTGCGGCGGACGTCAGGGTCGTCCAGCAGCTCGTGACCGATGGCGTCGGCGTCGATCACCGCACAGCCGAGCTCGCCGAGCACCTGCGCGACGGTGCTCTTGCCCGCGCCGATGCCGCCGACGATTCCGATGACCGGCTTGTTGGGATGGCTCGCGTCCATCGCCGGAGAACGTTCCCGCGCGACGGGGCCCAAGTCAAGACGGCGGCCGCGCTGCGGCAAAGTGGCGCGTCAGCCGGCGGCGCGCCGGACGTTCGCCCGTGAGCCGCGCCGGTGACAGTGATGGACGCATATCCCGCGCGATATGAGCTCGCGGTCGAACATCTTCGCCGTCACCCCCGACAATGCGACGGCGTCGTCGTGGTCCAGCCGGTTGTCGGCGTAGAACTGGACGGCGACGGCGAAGAGCACGTCGCGCGAATTCGCTTCCGCGCGGCGGACGATGTGATCCGGAATGTCGAGCTTCATGGCCTGGCCCTTGGCCGTCGAGCGGTCGACGGCGTCCTCTTGCTGGACATATCGACCGATTTGGGGTGTAGGTGAAGATACCCACGGAAAACTCCCCATCCGGGCGCAGGGCGAGCCGTGCGGCCGCTGTCCTCACCCGCTCAGAAGCCCGGCCAGCGCGGCCGCGAGGGCATCCACATCACTCGGTTCATGTCCCGCCGACAGGCTGACGCGAAGGCGACTCGCGCCGCGGGGGACCGTCGGCGGCCGGATTGCCGGGACGAGGTATCCGCACTCGAGCAGCCCCCTCGCCGCCCGCAAGGCATCGGGCGCGTTGCCGATCATCACAGGCACGATCTGGCTGGCGGACTCGCCGCAGTCGATCCCCGCCCCCCGCAGGGCGGACCGGAACTGCTTCGCCAGCCGCAGCAGTTTCTCGCGCCGGTGCGGCTCGTCGCGGATGATCTCGATCGCTTTCATCCCGGCCGCACAGAGCGCCGGCGGCAGCGCTGTGGTGTAGATGAACGAGCGGGCTGTGTTGCGGACACCATCGATCAACACCTGCGGGCCCGCAACGAACCCGCCCAGCGAGCCGACCGCTTTGGAGAGCGTGCCGACGACGGCGTCGACGTGGTCCTCGACGTCGAGCAGTTCGGCCGCCCCGCGCCCGGCGGCGCCCAGCACCCCCGTGGCGTGGGCCTCGTCGATGAGCAGCGCGGCGTCGAAACGGCGTTTGACCTCCACCAGCTCGCCCAGCGGCGCGAGATCGCCGTCCATCGAGAACAGCGAATCGGTGACGATCAGGCAGCGGCGGTATTCAGCGCGGTGATTGTCGAGCAGGCGGACGAGTCGATCGACATCGCGGTGGGGATACGTCCGCAGG
>CAZADC010000502.1:0-1334 GCA_964483755.1 uncultured Planctomycetaceae bacterium
CGCGGCGAATCGTGGCGACGAGCTTGGCCGGTGCGTCGTTCTTGGTCAGGTACGCCTCGGCGCCGGCGTCGAGCATGTCGGCCTCCAGCGCCTGGCGATCGTACATGCTCAGGGCGATGACCCGCACGTCGGGCAGCTCCCGCTTGATGATCCGCGTCGCCTCGGCCCCGCTCATCACGGGCATCGAGACGTCCATGACGATCACGTCGGGGGTGAGCCGGCGCGCCAGGTCCACCGCCCGCCTGCCGTTGTCGGCCTCCCCGACGACCTCCAGGTCCGCCTCCTCGCCCAGCAGGCGGGAGAGCCCCTCGCGCATCACGCGGTGATCGTCGACCAGCAGGACGCGGAGCTTGCCCGCCGGATCGTCCTCGATCGCCTGCCCCGCCGGGTCGGCGGCACGCGCCTCGGACGGATCGCCCGTCGCGATATCCTCCGCGGCGGGCGGCGCGTCCCGCCCCGCAGCAGCATCCGGCCGGACGTCCGGCACGGTGAGCACGACGCGGCACCCGTCGCCGGGGATGCTGTGGATCGCCAGCTTCCCGCCGAGGTGCTCCGTTCGCTCCCGGACGCTGAACAGTCCGAGCCCCTCCGGCGTCCTGTCCCGCAAGGCCGCCTGCACGTCGAAGCCCTTCCCGGCGTCGGCGACCACCGCGCGCAGCCCTTCGGGCACACGCCGCAGCGTCACGTCCGCCGCGTCGACCCCCGCGTGCTTGACCACGTTGAGCAGCAGCTCCCGGATGGCCTTGAACAGGAAGCACGCAACCGGATCGAGCGCCGGCTCGGCGTCGTCGGCCGCGTCGAGGAAGACGTCCATGTCGTGGTGGTCCTTCATCTGATCGGCCAGCCAGCGCAGCGCCGCGGTCAGCCCCTGCTGGCGGAGCACCGGCGGGCTCAGCTCGTGGGAGAGCGTGCGGGTCTTGTCCAGCGACTCGCTCAGCAGCGAGCTGATCTGCCCCCACGCCTCCGGGGTCGCCTCGCCGCGACGCACACGACGAGCGAGCGTGTCGAACTGGTACCGCGCCCCCACCAGCACCTGCTGGAGGTCGTCGTGGAGCATCTCCGCCAGACGGCGGCGCTCGGCCTCCTCGGCCGAGGTGACCTGCATCGCCAGCGCGCGGAGCTGTGCGGTCCGGCGGACCAGTTCGCGGTTCATCTCCTCGAGCTTCTCCGAACGCTCCCGCAGCGTCTTCTCGGCCAGTTCGCGCCGGGCCGCTTCGGTACGGAGCTTGATGACGTTCCTCTCCAGGTCCGCCGTCCGCTCGGCGACGCGGCGTTCCAGGTCGTCCCTCGCTTCACGCAGCGCCTCTTCCGCCCGGCGCCGCTCCGTCACGTCG
>CAZADC010000502.1:1344-2172 GCA_964483755.1 uncultured Planctomycetaceae bacterium
CGAAGTTTGCTCCGACGGCCCGCGGCGCCCGCCCGGGCTCGTCGGCATGAACCCGCCCGACGCTCGCCAGCCACCGGATCTGCCCGTCCTCGCGGACGATCCGGAACTCGTCGTGGAACTCGCCGCCCTCAGCGAACCATTGCTTCACGTGTCCGGCAACGCGGTCGCGGTCCTCTTCGTGCACGTACTGCAGGAACGTGTCACCAGTGACCGGTCGCTGCGGATCGCGCCCGAGCAGCCCATACAGGACGCCGCTCCAGGCGACGCGATCGGTCGCCAGATCCCGGTCCCACAGGCCGATCTGCGCAGCTTCGGTGGCCAACTCCAGCCGTTCGCGCTGCACCTCCAGCTCGCGCTGCGCCTCTCGCAGGCGCAGCAGGAGCACGCCGTCCCGGCCGACCACGGCGTCGACTTCGTTGCTCCGCAGCGCCTCCAGGACCGCCTCGGCCTGCTCCAGCCGCCGGCGGAGATCCTTTTCGTCCTCGAACATGGTCACTCTTCGGTGAGTCGCAGGGCGCGGCGGACGCGCGCGCGATCGCTGAGGTTGCCGACGATGACGACCGGCGGCGCCGGCTCGCGGACCAGCAGCGTCGGCGTCACCAGAATACTGTGCCGGGCGGCCGCCTCGAAGTCCTCCAGGACGTCCACGACGTCCACCTCGCACCGTCCTTCAAGCTCCTGCTCGCACAGTGCCGTCAGATTCCGCCTCGCGGCGCGGGAGTTGGGCTCGTCGCCGGCTACGAACAGCGTCAGACGGCAGCCGGCGGCTTTCCGCCCGGCGGCGGCTTGCGTGCGGGTCATCGGGCTGCCCCCCCCGCACCCGCCCCC
>CAZADC010000502.1:2182-2643 GCA_964483755.1 uncultured Planctomycetaceae bacterium
GAGTCGGTTCCGGGCCGAACGGTTTTCCGCATCTCCTTGCCGATGGCGAAGTCGTGGTAGCGAAGCGAGTGAGAAGCGCCCCGCGATTTGACCACCAGCAGCCGGCGGGTCAGCCCCCTGCCGTCGTCGGCGTACGTCATGGCGATCAGCGTGTCGACCAGCGACGAGATGCCGAGCCCGGTGATCTCCATGACGTCGCGGGGCTCGTCCGCCTGGTTGACGTAGAAACAGGTGATTCCCCGCTCGCGGCAGGTCGTCAGCAGGCGGACGCAGAAGTCGAACGCCGCCCGCTCGCTGCCCATACGCCGGCAGGCGGAGATGGCGTCCACCACGAGGTGCTGCGGGGCGAAAGCGTCCAGGGTCCGCAGGATGCGCAGGAGGTGCTGCTCGACGCCCATGGACTCCGGCATGGCGGTCAGGACGTTGAGCGTCCCGGCCTCGACGGCCGGGGCGAGGTCGAT
>CAZADC010000503.1:0-2637 GCA_964483755.1 uncultured Planctomycetaceae bacterium
TCGCCGGTGGACGGGTCGTGGCGGCAGACGCCCAGCAGGCCGCCCACGCCCCCCGAGGCCCGGAGTCCGGGCACCAGCGACTGGACCCCGCCATCCTCGGATTTCTGGAAGCCTTCAGCCGGACCGAAGCGGTCCCAGTATCGGGCAGGACCGCCCAGCGCGGTCGGCCTCGAAGAGTGGGGGTGAGTGAGGCATGGTGCGGCTGGACAGGCGCCGGCGCGCAGGCGAAGATGAGCAGCCATGACTCCCAAGGACCGCGTACTGACCGCCTTCGCGCACGGCCGGACCGATCGCGTCCCGATCGACTACTCGGCGAATCCCGGCATCGACGCGCGCCTCAAGCGGCATTTCGGCCTCGCCGCCGCCGACGATGAGTCGCTGCGCCGCGCGCTCGGCGTGGACTTCCGGTCGGTCGCCGCGCCGTATGTCGGGCCCGCGCTTCACGAGGACGTCCCCGATCGCCGTGTCGACATGTGGAGCATCCGACGGCGATACATCGAGCACGAGTCGGGCGGGTACTGGGAGTACTGCGACTTCCCGCTCGCCGATGCGACGGTCGATCAGGTCGAATCCTGGCCGATGCCGGACCCCGACGACTTCGACTATGCCGCGGTCCGCGAACAGGCCCGGCGGCACGCGGAATTCTGCGTCGTCGCGGGCGGACCGAGCTATCCCGACATCATCAACGGGACGGGCATGATCCGCACGATGGAGCAGGTGCTGGTGGACCTGGCGACGGACGACCCGGCCGGGCTGGCGTACATCCGCCGGCGCAGCGCGATCCTGCTCGATGTGCTGCGGCGGACGCTCGAGGCGGGCGAGGGAGGCGTGGATCTGCTGTACCTCGGTGAGGACCTGGGCACCCAGATCGGCCCGCTCATCAGCGTGGAGATGTACCGCAAGCACCTGCGTCCGATTCACCGGAAGTTTGCCGCGCTGGGGAAGGCGTTCGACGTGCCCGTCATGATCCACTCCTGCGGATCGTCGAGCTGGGCGTTCGAGGACTTCCTCGAGATCGGCATCACGGTGGCCGACACGCTCCAGCCGGAGGCAAAGAACATGGCGCCGGAGCACCTGAAGCGGCGGTTCGGCGATCGCATGTCCTTTCACGGATGCATATCGACGGCCGGGCCGGTCGCGTTCGCTGCGCCGGCGGACGTCGAGGCCGACGTGCGTCGCACGCTGGAGATCATGACGCCCGGCGGCGGGTACGCCATGGCGCCGACCCACCAGCTCCAGGACAACTCCCCGACGAAGAACGTGCTGGCGATGTACGACACCGCCCGGCGCTTCGCCCTGTAACAGGTCCTCGACGGGGCACGTTCAGGCTGCGCGGAGCGGCGTTTACTCGGTCTTTCCGCCGTTTTCGGCGGAGAATTTGGTCGGCAGCGGGGAATGTCGGTACAATAGGCGCGTCGTCGGCGTCGCGCCGGCGGCGGGAAAGGACAAACGACACTGGGCGGCTACGCCTTGCCGACGCACGCCGTCCCGGAATGCTCATCCATGAACGACTGGATCGATGCCGAAACGCGGGCCGAGCTGGCCCACCAGCTCTACGAGGCGGGCCGCCTCGCCGAGGCGGCCGCCGAGCTGCGGGCCGCCATCGACGTCAACCCCGGCAACGCATCCTGGTTCTTCAACCTCGGGCTGGTGCTGGACGCGATGGCCGAATACGAGCAGGCGTGCGACGCGTTCCGCAAGGCGATGGCGATCGAGCCCGGCGACCTGGAGACCCTCAACTGCCTCGGCGGCGCGCTGATCCGTCTTGGCGAGCATCGCAAGGCGATCGAGTGCTTCGAGCAGATCACGCGGATCGATCCGGACCACGAGCCGGCCTACTGCAACCGGATCATCGCCTACGCCGAGCTGGGCGAGCACGAAACGGCGGAGCTGATGTATTACCGCGCCCGGCAGGTCCGTCCGGACTGCCCGGCCTGCAACAGCAGCATCGGTCAAAGCTTCTTCATGCGGGGCGAGCACGAGCGGGCGATCGAATGCTGGAAGGCCGCCCTGCGAATGGACCCCGACCACCCGCGGCTGCACGCGCAGCTGGCGGAGGCGTACTGGGCGTGCGGACGCCTGCACCGCGCCCGGCGGCACTTCGCAGCCGAGCTGCGGGCCGAGCCGGGACAGATCGACACGCTCCTGGACTACGGCGAGCTGCTGACGGAGATGAAACTCTATCGCGAGGCGGGTGAGAAGTTCCGCCGGGCGCTGGAGCAGCAGCCCGACCACGCCGGGGCGCACTACTGCCTGGGTGAGCTGGCGCTGTGCTGCCGTCACGACCGCCGGGCCGAGGAGCAGTTCCGCCTGGCGATTCGCCTGGACCCGACGTTCCCCGGCGCGCACGCGCGGATCGCCGAACTCCTGCTGGAGCGCGACGAGCGGGACGACGCCGTGCGGCACCTTCTGGCCGAGTTCCGCGTATCCCGCGAGGACCGTGAGGTGCTCAGGGAGGTCGGCGACCTGCTCATCCGCGCCGGCAAGGCAAGCTACGCCAACGTCGTCCTCCGGCGCGTCGTACGCATGGGTTCCGACGACGCACGGGCCCGGCACAGCCTGGCGGTGAGCTACTTCCTGCTCGGACGGCTGGACGAGGGCATCCGCTGGTGCCGCCGGGCGCTGGTGCCGCCTGCC
>CAZADC010000504.1:0-2637 GCA_964483755.1 uncultured Planctomycetaceae bacterium
GTCGCGGAAGGCCGCGAACCGCTTGAGTCGCTCCAGCGCCTCGCCCGGCTCGCCCTCCGGACGGGCAAATTCCGGAAGCGCCTCCCCTTCGGTCTGCGAGACATCGAAAACGTACGTCCACTTGAAGCTTCGAACGGTTTCCCGCTCGTCGTTGTCCTCTTCGTCCTCCTGCTGTTCTTCCTGCTCCTTCTTCGAGCGCCGCCTTCGCACAACGATCGGCGCGAGGATGCGTACCCCCTTCTCGCCTTTCCTGACCTGCCTGCCGAGCTTCCGCCAGGCCCGGTATCCCGCCACGCGGCTTGCTTCGGGCTTCTGCAGGCTGATGAGCAGTTGATTGCCTGGACTGTACCGCCTGAACCGCCCCATCGCCCGAAGCCAGCAGCGCAGCTGCTCGCTGTGTCCCGCCTCGACCGACTCGATGAGCCGGTCGAGCGCTTCGTCGATCGCTCCTTTCGAATCTTTCCTATTGACCTTCTCCACATGAATCACCTCATTGTCTTAATCATTCATCCTCCACGAACTCCCAGCACGCCTCGTGGCCGTAGTCCACGCCATTTTCGCGGCAGTAGCCGTAGAACACGCACCAGCCGCAGAACCGTTCGTACCAGGGTCCGGGATCATCCAGGATCATCATCGTCACCAGAACCACGGCAGGAAGTCCCAGCAGGCCTTGTCGGTCAAGGTCGCGCCCACCTCCCGCCTGCATTGTTCGAACGTCTTGCATTCCCCGCACAAATGCTCGTGCCTGCCGTCGCCGTCCGCCGCCTCAGCAGCCGGCGGTGCAAGGCTCTCGCTCGCCATCGAAATCACCTCCCGTCATCCAGGCCGGCCGCTCCACGGCGTCCATGGCCGCCAGCGTCGCCTCCAGCTCCCTCGCGACGAGGTCCAGATCGACCCGCGCCACATCCATGTCATCCATGCAGTCGATGCACTCGTCCATCCCCGGCGGCACCCGGAACAGGGACCGCTGGCCGCACGTCTTGCAGACCCTCATCATCGCGCCTCCAGCTCGGCCTTCAAGCCGGCCGTCACGTCACCGGCGATCTTGTCGCACCTGCCGCAGTACGGCCCGAGCAGCTCGTCCGCCTGGAACAGGCCGCCGCAACCTGCACATCGTTTCATTTTGACTTCCCTCCGTTGGCCTCCGCGGCTTCCTTCATCGCCTGGCAATATCTGCACGTCTCGCCACGGAACTCCACCCCCACGAACCACACCCCGCACATCGGACATCGTCTCATCCTCACACCTCCAGCCCGTCCCTCTCGCCGGGCCCTCTCCATGCTTCCCGCCAGTCGCTTCCGCCCAGGAAGTCTTCCAGCAAAGCAATTCGTCTCGCGCTCTCCGCCATCTCGATCACCTCTTGAACCCGCCTCTTTGGGCAGGCTCAGCTCATCAGCATGCTGAGCCTGTCGCCCACCTTCGCGCATCCTCGGGATTTGCCCGAAGGACCGGTTGCCTGTAGACTGCTTCGCAAGAAGCGGCGATTCCGCCGAAGCTCAGCAAAGAAGGGAGTTGGCATCATGCCCAAGGCGATGTTGTTTGTGGACGGTACCTGGCTGTACCGTAACGTTCCCCATCTCGGCGAGAAATACGGCAAGGGCGAGTTCCATGTCGATTACGCCAAGCTTCCCCGCGTCCTGGCCGAAGAGGCCGCAGCCAAGCTCGGCGCCGACAAGCTCGATGTCGTTCGCCGCTACTGGTTCGGAAGCCACCCCCAGAACTACAATGCCGCCGATGAGCCCCTGGTCGAGAGGGTCATGGACTTTTTCGCAGTGCTCAGAGAGGATTTCGGCTACGACGTCGCGGCCTATCCGATCGATTACGTCGGACGGCGGGTAAGGGGCCAGGATCGCGATCCACTCGATTCCTTCACCCCGGCCGAGAAGTGCGTGGACGTGGCGATGGCCAGCCAGATGGTCTACTCCGCTTCGATCCCCGGCACCTACGACATCGCCATCGCCCTGGCCGGCGACAGGGACTACCTGCCAGCCTTTCGGCTCACTCGCCAGCTCGGAAAGAGGGTCGTTCTGGCCAGCATCCGCGAGAGCTGCTCCTCTGCCTACCAGCAACCTCTCGCCGAGCCCGCCATCGACGGTCTGCCCGTCTACCTCGACGACCTGCTTGACAAGATCGAGTACCGCGTCGAGCCCCAGCAGCTTAAATGCCAGTCCCCCGACCACCGCGGCGACCCGCATGTCTGGACGACCTTCCGACCCCGGACGGGCCAGGCGTTCTACTGCGACGAGTGCAGAAAACGGCACGCCGAGCAGAAGGCCCAGGCCCTCGCCCAGATCGAACAGACCGCAGATCAACTCGACCTTCCCGACGGCCGGACACTCGGCCTCGTCAAGAACCTCCGCCAGGACAAGGGATTCGGCTTTCTGCAGTCCCCCGAGGGCCGTGACTACTTCTTCCACGCCACCGACCTCGAAGACGGCATCGTCCTCGAGGAGCTCAGCGTCGGCGAGAAGCTCACCTTCGAGATCACCCAAGAGCCCTCCGCCGAGCAAGGCGGCCGCGCTGTACGAGTCCGCCGTCCGTCAACTCCGGCAAGTGGAGATTGACAGCACCCAGGCCCGCTCTGCCGTTCGGCCGACCGGGGGACCTGCCCCATCCGGGGTGGTCGGTAGGGCCCCG
>CAZADC010000505.1:0-1580 GCA_964483755.1 uncultured Planctomycetaceae bacterium
AGCACGAACTCGCCCACGGTGCTTCGCAGGCCGACGGGATCGCTTCCGGCCGCGCTCTGGAAGGCCGGGGCCTTGCTGGCGCCGTCCCCGATGTAGAAGGAGGCCGGATTGTAGTTGTAATCCATCCCCGGAGCGCCCAGCAGCAGCTCGGTGAACGTTCCGCCGCCGTCGTCGATGACAAGCGTGCCCTGCTTGAAGTAGTCGCTGATGCTGCTCGTGCTGCTCTTGTAGCCGGTATTCGCATCCGTCCAGATGCCCTTCCACGGCGTGCCGGCGCCGACGCTCAGGGAGAAGCCGGCGTTGTCCAGCGTTCCGGCGTTGTCCAGCGTTCCGGCGATCCCGTAGAGCAGGTCGGCGTTGGTGCCGAGACCGGCCACCGAGGCCGTAGTCTTGTCGGTGTTGACGATTACCGCCCCGTCGGCCAGGATGGCCTCGGCGCCCGTCGGCGAACCGCTGAAGCTGCTGACGCGGGTGACGTAACCGAGCTGCGCTGCCGTGCCGCGCAGGATGCCGGCGTCGTTGACGGTGAACCGCTCGCGGAGCGTCGAGGGATCGCCGACGGTGCCGCTCAGGTCGATTACGGCGTTTCCGCCCACGGTGATACCGGCCGTCACGCCGCCGACGATCTTCTGGGCGCCCCACGTGTAGGCGAAACGCGAGTACCCGGTGCCCGTTGCTGCGCCCGTGCCCATGGCGCCCGCCGCGGAGGTTTCCAGGTAGACTTCACGTCGAGTGCTCGGGATCAGGTTGAAACCGCCCGCGAAGTTCTCCTGTGCGGCCGAGATAAAGTGCTGCGATCCCCACTTGCTTCCCGACATCGTCAGCCCGAGGACGCCGTTTCCCTGAAGCTGATCGGCATAGTTGTAGTGGCTTTTGAAAGTAGAGCCCTGGAATATGACGTCGGAGTTCAATGTGACCGTCCTCCCGGACGCCGGGGCGATGTCATCATTGTTGCTCATCGTGATCGTATAGGGTCCGCCGACGGGGAAGACGACGTCGTCCTGGGTCAGATCCGGAACGCCGGAGGGATCCCAATTAGCGTCGGTGTTCCAGGCGCCGTCCCCATCGGCCCAGGTCTTCACCGTCGCCGACGCCGGGATGGTAAGCGCCAGGATCAGTCCCGCCAGGACGGCCGTCCGCGCCAAAACTGATCGTCTGTTCGTGTCTGTCGAGTGTCTCATGATCTGTTGCCCTCTCTCCTGTGCTGCCTCAGTGCGGCTGCTCCGCTATGCGCCGGTCCCTTGACCGGTCTTCCTTTACATGGACGGCTCCTCCGCGGAGTCGCCTGCTGACACCATGATCATATCACGTCCCCGCATCGTGTCAAGTGCAAAAAGCATTGCTCATTTCGGATTCGCCCTGAAAAAAAGGCTTTGCGCCGCACGCCTTTGGCACATCTTCGGCGGCCGACGTAAACGCTGACGCCGGGAGCCGGCGGCGGCAAGTTCGAGCAGGCCGGTGTTCGGCCCGGTCACGCCTTCCCGCGATCGGCCAACCGCCTGAGCTGTCGATCGGCGAGGAAAAGTTTCGCTCGCGCCCGCCGTTCGGGTTGCAAGCGGTCGCGTGACGGCGGTACGCTT
>CAZADC010000505.1:1590-2624 GCA_964483755.1 uncultured Planctomycetaceae bacterium
CATTTCTTCACGAACCGCAACGCGAACCCACGGAGACGCCAACGATGATCGTCATCGGAGAGAAGATCAACGCCACGCGGAAGTCCATCGCGGCCGCCCTCGAGGCCCGCGACGACCAGGCCATCATCCGGACAGCCGCCCAGCAGGTCGACGCCGGCGCCGACTACCTCGACGTCAACGGCGGCGACCCCCGCAGCGGGCAGGAGGCGAAGAACATGGCCTGGCTGGTCGAGCTGGTCCAGGCGAACACCGACCTGCCGCTGTGCATCGACACGGCCGACACCGAGGCGGCGAAGATCGGGCTCGACATGGCCGACAAGAAGCCGATCCTCAACTCGATCTCGCTGGAGGCCGAGCGGCTGGGCCCGATGCTCCCGCTCGCGGGCGAGCACGACTGCATGGTCATCGCGCTGCTGATGAGCGACGCGGGCACGCCGTGCGGCGTCGACGACCGCGTTCGCAGCGCCGAATCGCTGATCGAGAAGATCACCGGCGCCGGAAGGGCGATCGACGAGATCATCGTCGACCCGTGCTTCCTGCCCGTCTCGACGGACCCGATGAACGGGCGGCGGGTGATCGAGGCAATCTCGAAGATCCACGCCGAATGGCCGGACGTGCACATCGGCGGCGGATGCTCGAACATCAGCTTCGGGCTGCCGCGGCGCAAGCTCGTCAACTTCGCCCTGCTCGGCCAGGCGATCTTCCACGGGATGGACGCCGGGCTGATCGACCCGTGCATCCCGGGCGTCATGGGCTGCATCTACGCCGCCGAGGCCGTCGCCGGCGCCGACGAGTTCTGCATGAACTACGTCACGGCCGAGCGGGAAGGCAAGCTCGACTGAAGCGCGCGTCGGGCGACGCGTCGCCGCGCCCCGGCGGATTGATCCGCAAACCTTCATGGCCAGAAGCCGAGCGAAACATCTCTCGCGCCTGGACTTCCAGGACTTCAGCCTGCTGGGCTACAGCGTGGCCGGCGAGGAGTCCGTCGTCGTGGTCCCGGAGATGGACTGCACGTTCGACATCGGCAAGTGCCC
>CAZADC010000506.1:0-2618 GCA_964483755.1 uncultured Planctomycetaceae bacterium
TAAATCCATAGATCGTAAGGGAGACCCGGTAAATTTACCAGAATTTCAAGAAGAGGCAGATGTCGTCCATGCGCTTTCGGTACTCGGTCGCCTCGGCGACGGTCATCTCCGAGACGTTCTTCCCGTCGATGCCGCGGACGTCGATACACCGGACGCCGTTGGCGGCACAGGTGTCCATCTGGAGGTCGAGATTCTCGCCGATCTCGTCGGCGAACGCGCTGAAGGTAATCATGCCGGCTCCTTGAATCTGTGGATGTAGGCGCCCGGCCGCGTTGCCGGGCATGGAGCGGCATCGTAGCGCGCGGCCGCGGGTGCGCCAAGGGCGGCGGTCGGGATACGGATGGAGGCGGGACAGCTCGGCCCGGCGTCACCAGCTTTGCTTGCGCCGTGGGGCGGCGGAGGCGGTCATGGCCAGGGACTTGCCGTCGACCGAGAATTCCAGGCGGATCGTTACGCGCACGACGCAGGAATCTCCGTAGGCGTCCGTTCCCCACTCGCGGGAGACGACGAAGGTCGTCAGGTCGATTTCGCCGTCGCCGAGGATCGCGCTGGACGTCGTGCTGCCGTTGACGGTCCGGTAGCAGCGCAGGATACCGTTTTCGTAGGCGTAGCGGATCTGCATCAGCCCGTCGCCGGTGTCCGGCGGTACGATCGTGACCTGTGTGCTCGTCGTGGAAAGCCCGTCGGCGGTGCGGATGTCCCCCATGATGCGATTCAGCCCCCAGCGCGCGGACTGCGACACGGCCGCAACGTCCCGGTTCTCCTCGAAGCTGACGAACGTCGCCTGCATGGCTGTGGCCACCGCGGCGAGCAGCGCCGCCAGCATCGCCAGCGCCATGAGCATTTCGGCGATGGTGAATCCCCCTCGGCGGGCGCGTCTGGGGCGTCTACCCGGATCGCGCGACGGAATGGCGGGGAAGTCAGTATTCACGATAGCTTCCGGGCAGAATCACGAAGGTTGCCGGGCAGGCGAAGCCGGGCGGCTGGTTGTCGTACTGCGAGCGGTCGATGGTCAGGTGGGAGTTTCCGGTGAGCTTGAACTCCTCGGGCCCGTAGCTGAGGATCATGCCGTCCACGTGCCCGCCGGCGTTTCCGGTCCACTTGAACTTCTCGGCGGCCAGGCATCCGCTCACCGTCCCGAAGTTGCCGGTGAACTCGACGCCGAAGCCCGGCGCGAGCAGGAAGGCGCCGGGCATCTGGCGGAGGTCGTGGTATTCGGGCGTGTCGGGCAGGTTCTCGACGCCGGTCACGCTCGTGTTGCCGGTGAACTTGAGGGTGCAGTCGTCGTAGTTGTCGTCGCCGGCGTCCTCGGTGACGATCACGCCGGTGATGTTCACGTTCCCGGAGAAGTGCACGCGGTTGGGTTGCTCGATGTAGATCACCCCCGAGAGCGTGATGTTCCCGGAGAAGGTCGGGTTGGCGTTGGCCTGGATGCGGATGTTGCTGAACGAGCGGTTGCCGTTGGTCTGCGTCTGCGACGTGACGAGATTGGTCGCGAACGGCTCGAACACGGTCGGGTCCACCTCGGGGAACTCCTCGTGCGTCGCGCCGAAGTGGATGTGATCCACGATGTCGTCGTCCCGGCAGCTCACCCCGCCGATGCTCACGTTGCCCGTCAGCGAGACCGAGGCGTTCGGATTGGCCGCGAAGATGTCTCCGGCGATGTCGCAGTTGCCGGTCAGCTTGAACGCCTCGGGGTCGTCGAACGTGGCCGAGAGGATGTTCGCCTCGCCGGCGCTGTTGGCGCCTTCGACGCTGGCGTTGCCGGTCAGACGGACCTTGCCCCCCGCCGCGATGCCGTAGTCGAACACGCCGCTGCCCCCCGGCGCGAGTTCGCCCTGCATGCCGACGGTCCGGGAGACGCTCCCGTCGCGCCCGTTGGCGACAATGCTGATGTTGCCCTCGGGGGTGAGCGAGACCTGTCCGGAGAAGCCGGCCGATCCCTCCGACATCTGAATCTCCGGAATGGTCAGCGTCGTGCCGTCGTAGGCGACCATGCCGTTAAGGCTCGGCGAGCCGTTCAGTCGCGCCTCGAACGCCGCGGCGATGTCGTCGAGCATGGTCTGGGCGCTTGTCGCCGGCGGCACCTGGCGGACCATGTGAAGGTAGTACGACATGCCGCTCTCGGCCTGGAAGCGGGCGCCCGAGGACAGCGCCGCGTTGTTGGCCATGTCCACGTTGGCCTGCGTGGCGGCGCCGTAGGCGATCGCCATCGTCGCGAACATCGCCAGGAACACCAGGACGAGGACCGAGACGGCGCCCCGTCGGAATCGTCTTGGTCGGGTTGTCACGTTCATGTCGTGTTCCTCCCTGCCTACCGGAGCTCCAGGTATGTCTCGGGCAGCGGGGTCAGCGCGAGCGATTTGACGAACCCCGCCGGATCCGGGTCGGCGTTCAGCCGGTCGACGTAGATGTCCACGTTGCCGCCGATGGTCGTCGGGTAGTCCGCCAGGCCGATCACCGATCCCTTGACGACGCCCTCGGCCGTTCCGGTGAAGGTGAGCTGGTCGGCCGCGATACTCCCGTTGATGGCGCTGAACGTCCCCGCGAACGTCACGCCGAAGCTCGGTGCGATGAGGAAGGTCCCGGTCTGCTTCTTCACGTCGGCGAACTCCGCT